>JABIQM010000054.1 GCA_018699415.1 Acidimicrobiaceae bacterium | reverse complement strand
TTGTTCGTCGAACTGGATCTGAACCTCCTCGATTTTCGGCGAGACACCTAGCCCGGATCAGCTGCTCCTAGCCTTGGACATGTGACTGATCTTGAGACTCGGCTTTCACCGAGCCCAGCACCCGAACCGCCCGCCGGGCCCGGCGAGTTCAACGCTCTCACCATCGGCGATCTCAACGTCTGGCCGCCCGTTGTGCTAGCACCGATGGCAGGGGTCACCAACGCGCCATTTCGTGCACTCTGTCGTCGCTACGGGGCCGGGCTTTACGTAAATCAGATGATCACGGCAAGGGCACTGGTCGAAGGGCACCGCAAGTCGTTGGAGATGGCATCGTTCGGCCCCGACGAGTCACCGCGCAGCATTCAGCTCTACGGCACCGATCCATACTCGATCGGCGAAGCCACAAAGATGCTCATCGCTGAGCAATCCGTCGACCACATCGACATGAACTTCGGCTGCCCGATGAAGAAAGTCACCCGCCACGGGGGCGGTGCGGCGCTTCCGTGGAAGCGTGAGCACTATCGTCGGATCGTTCGAGCCGCTGTCGCCGCCGCCGACAACGTGCCCGTCACGGTCAAGTTTCGGGTGGGCATCGACGACAACGCCATCACATTCCTTGATGCCGGCCTCATCGCTGAGGCCGAAGGCGTGAAAGCCGTCGCTCTTCATGCGCGTACCGCCAACCAGCTCTACAGCGGTCATGCCGACTGGCGTCGCATCACTGAACTGAAAGAAGCCGTCACCTCCATCCCGGTACTGGGCAACGGCGACATTTGGGAAGCCGACGATGCAATGCGCATGATGCGCTCCACTGGCGCGGACGGCGTCGTGGTTGGTCGAGGCTGTCTTGGCCGTCCATGGCTCTTCGGTGACCTTGCCGCCGTCTTCAATGGCGAACAGGTCAGTGCCCGTCCGAATCTCGGCGAGGTTCTTGACGGCATGGTCGAACACGCCGAACTCCTTTGCGCATGGATGGACGAGACCCGCGGGATACGTGACTTTCGCAAGCACACGGGCTGGTACTTGAAGGGGTTTCCCACCGGAAATGAGGTCCGTCGTCGACTCAACAGCGTTGAATCACTCGACGAGATGCGCGAACTGGTCGGCTCTCTTGACCGATCGATATCTTTCCCTGAGGGCGGTATGCGTATGGTCCGCGGGCATTCAGGTTCGTCCAAAAACGTACATCTGCCCGAGGGTTGGCTTGACGAACGCGACGATGAGGTTGCAATGCCGCGTGGGGCCGAGGCCCTCGTCTCTGGCGGCTGACCCGATGAGTCCCTGGCCGATCAACGCCGTGAGCTCAGAAGTCAATCCCCTTTTTGGCAGCAATTCCTGAGTCGTATGCGTGCTTTGTCTTCACCATCTCAGTGACGGTGTCAGCCATGTCGATCATCCACTCAGGAGCGTCGCGTCCGGTAAGCAGGAGGGAAACTTTGGCGGGGCGAGTGCGGAATGTGGCCTCCACCTCGTCAGCATCGATCCAGCCCCAGTTGAGCGGGTATGTGATCTCGTCGAAGACGACCAAGCGATGCTCACCTGCCTCGACAATGGCTTTGCCTTGTCGCCATGCCTCTTGAGCTTCAGCCTCGTCTTTCGACAAATCATCGCTATCCCAGGTGAACCCATCGCCGAGCGACTGAAAATCGATACCCAACGTGTCGGCCATCAATTGCTCGCCAGTCACCCACTCGTCGCTCTTCAAAAACTGGATCACGGCGACAGGCCAGTCGCGGGCGCGAGCCCGCATGGCGATCCCGAACGCCGCCGAGGACTTGCCCTTGCCATCCCCGGTGTGAACGAGCACAAGGCTCTTCGCGACTTGCAGCCCGTCGGGGCGCGGGTCTTCCGTCGGCGGTTCTTCGGGCATGTTTACGTCGGTCATTCGGGTCTCCTGAACGAGGCCAATCTATGCGGGGACGACCACCGGGCCGCCTTCGTCGTCGATGATGCGAACATTGGCGTGGAAGTGCGTCTTGATCGTGTCGACGGTGAGCACGTCGCGGGCACGACCCGCCTGAATCAATCTCCCTGTGTCGAGCAGGGCGAGGCGTTCGCCGAATCGTGCGGCCAACGTGAGGTCGTGAAGGGTGGCGACCACGGTGAGGCCGCGCTCGTGGCGAAGCTCCTCGATCAGTTGAAGCATGTCTTGCTGATGGCCGAGGTCAAGCGCTGTCGTGGGCTCGTCGAGCAGAAGGATCGGGGTTTGCTGGGCGATCGCTCGAGCCATCACGACCCTCTGTCGTTCGCCGCCCGACAACGATCGCACTTCGCGGGTCATGAACGAGCCAAGGTCGAGTCGCTCCAAAACTTCTGCGGTGACCGCAAGGTCATTCGGGCTGTCGGCGCCAAAGGCCCCGCGGTGCGGGGTCCGACCGAGGAGGACATAGTCGGTTACCAACATGCCTGGTGGGATCACCGGCACCTGGGGCACATAGGCAATCGAGCGGGCAAGTCCGGCCGACGGATGCTCGACCGCTCCGTCGACAGTGATCGACCCCTCATAGTCCAGCGATCCGAGGATCGCGCGCAACAGTGTGGTCTTGCCGGCACCGTTGGGGCCAACAATGTTGAGCCACTCCCCCGATGTGATGTCGAGGTCGAGACCGCGCAAGATTTCCGCACCACCCATCGCAACCTTCAGATTTTGGATTCGGATCCCAGCCATCACCACACCTCTCGACGAGAGGACCGAAGGACCAGCACGAAGAATGGCGCTCCAAGAAACGCAGTCACGATGCCAATGGGCAACTCTGCGGGCTCTACCAGCGTCCGAGCCACCAGATCAGCAAGCACCATGAACGCACCCCCAAAGAGCACGCTTAGTGGCAGAACAATGCGGTTGCTGTTGCCAAAGGCGAGTCGAACTGTGTGGGGCACGATGATGCCGACGAAGCCGATGAGACCCGAGACCGAGACTGCGGCGGCAGCGCCGAGCGACGCAGCGATCACCACAGTCGCTCGGATGCGACGCGGGTTGATGCCGAGCGCGGCGGCTTCTTCGTCGCCGACCGCGAGCACATCGAGCGCTCGTCGATGCCGGAGAACGACGACCACCGTGATCAGGAAGTACGGCAGCATGAGCATCGGTTCTGACCAGCCCGACGTGGCGATGCGGCCAAGGATCCAGGCATAGACCTCCCGGAACGCATCACTGTTGGCCTGCAGCACATAGGTCTGGCACGCCGTCAGGAAGCTCGCTACAGCCACACCGGCGAGCACCAGCGACGCTGTTGAGCGGCCACCGATATGGCCAGCCATGTAGGAGGCAGCCACTCCGATCAGAGCGCCGACGAACGCGACCAGCGGAACCGGATCGAATATTCCGGCACCGTCGCCAAGGTCGCTGGTGATGGCAATGGTGGCACCGAGACCGGCCCCCGCAGCGATCCCAAGCAGATACGGGTCAGCCAGAGGATTGCGGAAGGCGCCTTGATACGCCGCTCCGCTGAGCGAAAGTGTGGCACCGACAAGTACACCGAGCACCACTCTCGGCAGGCGAATCTTTTCGATAATTCCCTGATGGATCTCAGAGAGACCGGAATCGATTTCGACTCCGGGAAGTCCGTTGAGCAACTCAAGAACTACCCGGTGTGGCGCAATGTCAACGGGGCCGATCGTGAGCCCGGCCATCACCGCTGCCAACAGAACAAGGATGCCAATCACGATTTGACGTCCCGACAAACGCGAGACCGTGAAGGTTTCGGGAGTGTTGGTCGCAGTCATGATCGGTCGGCGCTGCGATCAGGCCCCAGCGTCCCTAAGGGCGCCGGCGATGACCGCTACGAATTCGACGAGACGCGGGCCCCAGCGAGACGCGACGTCGTCGTTGAGTTCGATCACGTTTCCGTTGACCACGGCGCTGAGCGCACCCCAACCCGGTCGCTCAGCGACAGTTGCGGCATTCTGCGCGCAACAAAGCGTGTCGGCTAGAAAGATTAGGTCTGGATCGGCGTCGACAAGGTACTCATCGCTGAGCTGCGGGTAGCCGAAAGACATACCGTCCGCATCGGCCGGGTCGGCCACGTTGGTCAGCGCGAAGAGTGCGTACACCTCGCCAATGAACGTCGCACTGGTGACGGAGTAAAGCGAGTTGTCGAGTTCGTGGAAGAAGCTCAGGCCCGATGCGTCGGGAGCCCCATCGAGGATGCCGTCGATCTCTGTCTTCATTTCGGAGATGAGGTTCGCCGCCTCGGCGACTAGCCCCGTGACAGCTCCGAGCGTTTGGATTTGGCCGTACACGTCACTAAACGATGCGGGCCCGTCCTGCACGACAACCGTGACGCCGAGGGATTCGAGACCGGCTTGAAGATCGCCATTGCTCGACATGACAACGAGATCGGGTTCGTAGCCGATGATCGCTTCGATATTGGGGCTCCATGCCTCAATGTCGGTGACCGGGCTGTCGTCTGGGTACGTCGAGAGCGAGTCGACGGCAACTACACGTTCGCCGGCACCAAGGGCGAAGAGGGTTTCGGTGGCCGTTGGCGAGATCGAGATGATCCGCATGGGAAGATCGACCTCGTCGGCGCTGGCGTCATTGTCTGTGCCGCATCCGGTCACGAGCAGAGCGAGAGCGAGCAAGAGAGCCAGAAGGCGTTTCATCGAGATATCTCCTTTGGGCTCGAGGTTCAGGCACGAGCGACAGGGATTCCCGGTCGCACGAGCCGTCCCTTCCTCGAGGGCGGTTCGTGTCATTCGAAGCAGGCGACCGGACTTGTTCTCCCACCGAGGCGGGGGACATAACCGTTGCGGGACAGCGCCGGGATCTCACCGGACTTCGCTACTGCGAACAGTGGGGAGTGTACGCGCAGGTATGGCCGAACCGTTCGCTAGTGTCGCGAGACCACTCTGACCCTAGGAGGTGAACATGACACGACGACTGACTGAATTCAGCCATGGTGCTGGTTGAGGCTGCAAGCTCGCCCCCGGCGAACTGGCGCAGGTCGTGCGCCGCCTTTCACCAACTGATTCCCCTGACCTTCTTGTGGGCGCTCTGACCGGCGACGATGCCGCCGTCTGGCGCCTGTCGGATGATCGCGCTCTTGTTGTCACCGCCGACTTCATCACGCCGGTGGTTGATGATGCGCGCGATTGGGGCCGCGTAGCCGCAGCGAATGCAGTGTCGGACGTCTATGCCATGGGTGGTACTCCCCTGCTCGCTCTCAATCTCGTGTGCTGGAACACCGAGGAGTTGTCCAACGACCTGTTGGGCGATGTGCTCCAGGGCGGCCACGACATCGCCCGCGAGTGCGGCTTCGTTATTGCTGGCGGGCACACGGTGGATGATCCCGAGCCGAAGTTTGGCATGGCGGTCATCGGCGAGGTTCATCCCGACCGGATGCTCACCAACACCGGTCTGCATGCGGGTCAGACTCTGATCATCACCAAGCCACTGGGGATCGGCGTGATTACAACCGCTCTGAAGCAAGGGGCCCTCGACTCGCCGGAGGGAACTGTGGCGCTTGATGCAGCCGTGGCATCGATGACTCGCACCAATGCTGCAGCCGCCCAGATAGCGGTCGCCGCAGGAGCCACCGGCGCAACCGATGTCACGGGCTTCGGCCTACTCGGGCACGCCGGTCGCATGGCTCAGGAGTCCGAGGTTGACATCGAGATCTCTGTCGCAGCTGTGCCCATTATCGAGATGGCCCGCGCTCTCGCAGTCACCGGCATCGTTCCCGGCGGTACCGGTCGCAATTTGGGCTGGGTCATGGAATGGCTCGACATCGAAGACGATGTCGACGACATCGATGTGACCTTGCTGGCCGACGCCCAAACTAGCGGTGGTCTCGTTTTCGGCGTTGATGCCGACAAGGTGCCAGCGGTGCTCGGTGAACTGGCCACCGGGGGGCATACGGCGGCGGCGATCGGCACGGTTGTCGGCGCGGGTTGTGGGCGTACCCATATCATTCGATGACGACTGTTTCCGGTGCCCGGCCCTCCTCATGACACGGTGTTGCGGTGCCGATGGGTTGGGGTGGCGTTCATCCCGCGACAATCCTTGATCTGATTGGGCAACGGGTTCATCAAATGACTAGAGTTTTTACGGTGCAATCAGGTGGTCAACGCCGTATCTCGGTTCTGATTGCGGGTGCGGTTCTCGCTGCGGTTTGTAGCGCTGCTCCAACAGCGGCGCAGGGCGGAGGTGGTCATCCCCGTTCGGCCGTGTCGTCGCTGGTCGTTGTTAGCGAGAAAGACCTCTCGGGAAACCCCGAAGTCCGTGTTGCACAGTTTGGCGCGCAGATCCTCGTCGATGAGACCGGTGTCGGAGCGTTTTTTGTTCAGTTCGAGTCGCCGTTGAGCAAAACAGATCGAGATGGTCTTTTTATCGCCGGCGTTACCTTCGCTCAGCCGATCCCGCCTGCCACCTATTTGGTGCATTTGGGTCCGGGGGCGTTGGAATCGGTAACGAGCCATCCTGATTTCGTCGGGTTCACGCCGGTTGCTGCGAGCGACAAGCTCGCACCGTCGTTGCAGGCTGAGGCGATCGCTACGGATACGACACGAAACGCAGCTGACGGATCTTCGGTAACTGGGCACGGCGATGTTCTTGGTCATGTGGAGTTTTTTGACGGCGCTGATCTCACCGAAAGTGTTGCTGCGGCGACGAGCGCGGGCCTCACTGTGTTGAACCCTGACCGGTTCAGCTTGGGGAAATGGCTCAGCGTTGAAGGCTCACCGGCCGCGTTGGCATCGCTTGCGTCCAACCCGATGATTGTTGCGGTCAGCGAAGGAAGCCGACTGCGTACCACAACCAACGTTGTTGCCCAAGGCCTGAGCCACTCCAACGTTCTGCAAACGGCTGGACTTACCGGTGATGGTGAGGTGATTGGAATCTGGGACGGTGGCAAGATCGGCAGAACCAGCTCCGGGGCCATCTCTGAACACCCCGATCTTGCCGGTCGGGTCACCAACCATTCCGAATTGGGGACAGACTTTCACGCCACTCATGTGGCCGGGACCATCGCCGGTGATGGGTCAGGAAATGCTGCCGCCGAAGGAATGGCACCCGATGCCGAACTTCACCTGTGGGACTACTATGGCGACCCTTACGCCGAGATGGAAGACGCCTCAAGCGCCCAGGGAATCACCATCAGCAATCATTCCTGGGGCTATTGCCTTGGGCGACATTCGTGTGGAGGCTCTGGGTGGGCTGGCGAGGAAGGATTCGGGGCCTACGACGTCGAATCCCAATGGGCCGATGCGGTCGTGATCGCTACCAACCAGATCGTGGTCAAAGCGGCCGGCAACGACCGAAACGACTGTGGAACCCAGCCGGGAGATCCCGACAACTGTGATGGCGACTTGTCTCTTGCTGACGGCAAGTACTACGACAACATCACCGATTTTGGGAACGCCAAGAATGTGATCACGGTCGGAGCGATCAACGACGACGGTGTTTCGATCACGTCGTTCTCATCGGCGGGCCCCGCCAACGATGGCCGCATCAAACCTGACGTGGTAGCCAACGGTGACGGACTGCTCTCGACGTGGGACACGTCAACATTTAGTGGCTACTACTCTTCGATCAGCGGGACATCGATGGCGACGCCGGTCGTGACCGGGATCCTGGCCCAACTCTCCGAACATTACCGAACCCTCAACGCCGGTGCCGACCTGCCACCCGATCTGGCCAAAGCACTACTGATCAACACGTCCACCGATCTCGGCCGGTTCGGCCCCGACTACCTCTACGGCTACGGCTTGGTTGACGCGTCCGACGCCAAAGACCAGATCTCGCCCGAGTTCAACCGCATCAGCTCCGTCGCCAACACCGAAATCGACGAATATGTCGTGATCGTCGCCGCCGGCACTACCGCTCTCGAAGTCACTCTCAACTGGATAGACCCCACCGGGGTTATAAACAATCCGGCCGCGGACATCATCAACAACCTTGACCTGGAACTGGTGGCCCCAGATGGCTCCACCGTCCACTACCCGTGGGCCGGACCCGGACTCGCCAACCCTGCCAGCCTGTCAACCCGAACCGGTCCCAACACGATCGACACCGCCGAAAAAGTCGAGGTAGCGACCCCGACTACCGGGCGGTGGACCATCCGGATCACGGGAACCGGAATCACCAGCGGGCCCCAAACATACGCGCTGGTGACCTCCTCACAACTAGACAACGACCTATTCAGCGATGCCCATTCGATGGGCGGACTATCCGACACAACGACCGGCACCAACACCGGGTACACAGCGGAACCAGACGAACCCACTTGCTTTTCCAATTCCACGTCAGCGTGGTGGACATGGACCGCGTCCACCTCGAACACTGTCACCATCGACACCCTTGGTTCGGACTTTGACACCGTGCTGGGGGTCTATACCGGCAACACGCTGGCCACTCTCGTCAGCATTGGCTGCGATGACGACACGGATACTTCTACTCAGTCGTCGGTGACCTTCGGGGCAACGGCAGGGACGACGTACCACATCCAGGTCTCCGGGTTCGCCGGTGCGACCGGAAACATCACGGTGAACATCACCGGCCCACCGGGCGCCCCAACAAACCCCGAAACGGCGTATGGCGACAGTCAAGTGACCGTGTCATGGACTGCCCCTGCCGATGATGGGGGTAAACCGGTCACGGGGTACGCGGTGTCGGCGTCACCGGACGGCGCCACCTGTGTGACCGCATCAACATCGTGTGTGGTGTCTGGACTCGCCAACGGCACCGAATACACATTCACCGTCGTCGCGACCAACACCAACGGAGATAGTGCCGCATCTGCTGAAGTGTCGGCGACGCCGTCGATGGTGCTCAGCATCGCGGAGATCGGTGTTGATTGCAGCGCGGCACAGGCGCATCCGTTTACCGATATTTCGACCGACTCGTACGCCTACGACTCGGTTGGGTGCATCTATGCCCTTGATGTGACGACCGGGATCAACGCAACCGAATACGGCCCCGCCGCCACCGTCACCAGAGAACAAATGGCAGCATTCCTCGAACGCTTCTATGAAACCGTCACAGGACAAGAATGTGCCGGCGATCATCCGTTCACCGACATTTCCGAAACGTCATACGCCTATAACTCGGTTGGGTGCATCTACGGCCTCGGTATCACAACCGGGATCAACGCAACCGAATACGGCCCCGCCGCCACCGTCACCAGAGAACAAATGGCAGCATTCCTCGAACGCCTCTACAACAC
>JABIQM010000044.1 GCA_018699415.1 Acidimicrobiaceae bacterium | reverse complement strand
GGCTGGGGCGGGTGCGGCCGTGCCAAACAGAGCCTGTGTCGCCTCGAGATGCGGCCTGATCGCGCAGAACGTCGATGGCAATCCCGTTCTCCGCGTGCATCATCGCCATCGAACCAAGCTCCGTGCAGCGTTGGAAGGCTTGGAGGAGTTGGCCATCGTCGGAGTAGTAGACGCCCGGATACGCCATGAAAAACTTGAAGCTGGTGATGCCCTCCTCGACGAGTGTGCCCATTTCCTTCAACGCGGTTTCGTCGACCCCGCCCATCGAAAGGTGCAAGCCGTAGTCGATGGCGCATTGCCCGTCGGCTTCGGCAAGGCGTTGTTCGACCGCATCGCGGACGTGCATACCCTTCATCTGGCCGGCAAAGTCGATCACTGTGGTCGTGCCGCCCCACGCAGCGGCGACGGTACCGGTGGCAAACGTGTCGCTCGAAGTGGCCTCGGGGCTCATTGGAAGCTGGAGGTGAACGTGAACGTCGACACCACCAGGCACGACATAACAGCCATCGGCATCGATAACTCGAGCATCTCTCGCCGCGGCGAGAGCGGCCACTGAGCCGGGCGCGACGACGGCGGCGATGCGTTCGCCTTCGACGATGACGTCTGCTGCGGTGGCACCGCTGGTTGAGACGACTTGCCCTCCTCGGATGACGACGACCTCGGCGCTGCTCATGCCCACGACGTTACTGCCCCGCGTGTTCGAGGGGCCGTTACCCCTGTTCGAGGAGGAGTCCTACTTGGCGCATCTGGGCGACGAGTGTGCCGGTCGAGTCCCAGATGCAGCCGGTTTCGATGATCCGCCCACCCTGGCAGTCTTCGGTACGGTTGCGAACCTGGAGCCACCCTGGGGCCGGTCGCCGGCGAACGTGGACGGTCAGCTCCAGCGTTGGGACCCATCCGACGCGACCGTGGGTGGCAAAGATCGATGGTGGGCAGCAATCGGCGAAGAACGGAAGTGAAAGCGTGCTCGGCTCGGTGTGGTCAGAGAAGCGAACCCATCCGTCGATGATGGGCTCGTTCAGTGACCCGGCGTTGGCGAAGTCTGGATGCAAGCGCATCTCGGCGCGAGACAGCAGCGCGAGTTCCACGCCTTGATCGATGCCGGACCGCACGATGCACTCGTCGGGGGAAGGAATGTCGGGCGCAGGGATCGAGACGTCGACGCTCGGCCCGGTCGATGCACCAAGGTCTGCGAACGCGGCTAATGATTCGAGACGAGGCTTGCCGTCCTGATGCAACGAGCCGCGCAGGTTGCTGGCGAGACGGCCAGGTTTCACCAGTTCGGCGCGGATCTCTGCCTCGGCCCCCGCAAGTCCGGGTCGGAGGTAGTGGGTGGTGACCGTGATCGGGTCGGGTTGGTCGACCAGCGACGACATGGCACGCAGCAGCGGAAGGATCAGGTAGCCCCCGTTTGGGTTCGGACCGATATTCCAGGCCGCCGACAATTGTGTCGACCAGCGCCCGGCCCCGGTCGAGGTGATTCGCGTGTCGCGTTCAAAGTGAGACTGCTCTGTCATGTGGGGAACGAGGCTATTCGGCTATGGGCGCGTCCACGTTTGCATGGGTATCGCCAGCCGAGAAGGCCTAGCTAGCTGGTGGATCCCAGGTCGCCGTGACGGCGGCAGCTTTTCGAAAGACGAGTCCTTGTGGGCCCTGGCTTTGATCTCGGTCAAGGCGGAGGCTCGGGAGGTGTCGTAGGGCCGCGCCGACAGCGGCGATGGTCTCCGCTCGGGCCAGATGGATCCCGAGGCAGGCGTGGGGGCCGTAGGCGAACGTTGTTGACAGTCGCGTGTTGGGCCGTCCGACTTGGTAGTCGTCGGGCTCGACGAATACCGATGGGTCACGGTTCGCAGCCGCAAGCGACACATGGACGAAGTCGCCCTTTTGGATCGAAGCTCCAGCGAGTTCGGTGTCGCGAGTGGCGTAGCGGTCGACGGCTGAGGCCGCTGGTTCAAGCCGGAGCGACTCTTCGACCGCCGCCGGGATCAGCGTTGGGTCATTGAGAACCAGCGCGAGTTGTTCGGGATGGGTGAGCAGGTGCCACAGAGCGTTCGCCGTCGCTCCCTCCGATGTCTCGATTGCGCCGAACATGATGACAGCGACGTTGGATGCGACCTCGATGGCAGTGAGATCTTTGGCCGCGCCGGCAAGGAAGCCGGCAGGGTTGTCGTTGATCGTCCTGCGGGCAGCGGCGACAAGAGCATCATTGGCAGCGAGGCTCTTGTTCTTGTCGAGCCCGCCATAGTTGATCGCTTCGACCTCGGCGACGATTGTCCGGTACCAGGAAAGGACCTCCTCGTCGTCAACGTCCGACAAACCAAGGGTTCGCACGATCGTTGAGACGGCCAGCGGTGCGGCGATATCGGTCCGTAGCTCGGCTTTTCCTCGAGCCGTGATCGAGGCGACGAGTCGAGCCGCCTCACTACGACACCAGTCGATTGCATCGGTGAGGGCGATCGCGGTGAATGCGGTGACGAAGGGTCCCCGATGTCGGTCGTGGGTAGCGCCGTCGGTTGAGAGCATGGATGGCCCAACGACCTGACCGGTGCTGAACCGGGGGTCGTCGACGGTGAACGTGGCTGAGTCGCGCATGGCGTTCACCGCAGCTTGGCGTTCGACAATGACCCAGCCGTTGAGAGCGTCGACCCAGACGACTGGTCCTTCGGCGCGGAGCTGATGCCAGATCTGGTGCGGGTCATCTTCGAGTTCTGCGAGTGTGACGCTGGCGGCATCGGTCATGTCAGTCGCCTGGGGGAACGAGCACGAGCTTGCCGATGAACCCCTTGGCGAGGAAGTCGGTCTGCGCTTGGACAATCTCAGACAATGGGTATGTGCCGGCAATGACCGGCTGGATCTCACCCCGCTCGATGTATCCGATGAGGTCTTCGAACACGCCGGCCTCTTGGTACGTGCTGCCCTTCAAGGTCAGATCTTTGAGGTAGAGGTCACGGATGTCGAGTTCGACGAGGGGGCCGCCGATGGCGCCGGCGGTGATGTAGCGACCGCCAATCCTGAGTACCTGAACGAGCTTTCCCCAGCCCGGGCCGGCCACAAGGTCTACGACGACATCGATCGAATTCTCGCCGAGTTCGACGACAAGGTCGGCCTTGCCGTCGACCACTCGATCCGCGCCCAGATCCCGAACACCGTCCGCCTTCCCTGCGCTACAGACGGCGGTGACGGTGGCCCCACGGCGCTTGGCCAGCTGAATCGCGGCCGAGCCGACACCGCCGGACGCGCCGGTGATTAGGACGTGTTCTTCGCCGAGGCCGATTCGGTGGAGCATGTTCTCCGCGGTCGAGTACGCGCAAGGAATCGACGCGAGTTCGACGTCGGTCCAGTCGCAGTCGATGGCGTGCGCCTCGAGATGATGGGTAACCGTGTACTGCGCGAACCCGCCGTCAAACTCGGATCCGAACACGGCCGTGGTCCAAGGCTGATTGCCGGCCGGGTGGCGCTGCATCGTGCCGACGATGACGCGTTCCCCGATGCGGGCGGAGTTGACGCCGGTGCCGACGGCCACAATTTCGCCACAGGCATCGGCCCCTTGAATACGGGGAAAGGCGAGTGCCCCTGCCCAGCCGCCATCGGTGGGTCCGTCACCTTCAACCGCGGCCGCATCGGCGGTGTCGCCGGTGATGCTCTTGGAGTACCAGCCGATTCGCGTGTTCACGTCGGTGTTGTTCACGCCCGCGGCACGAACCCGAATGAGAACCTGATCAGGGGCCGGTGCGGGCACAGCGACATCGGTCCGGTAGTCGAGTTTGTCGAAGCCGCCCGGCCCAGTGAGTAGCACGGCCGCCATTGTCGAAGGAATCGTCATTTCGGCATCATGCCCCCAAAGTCGGGACAGTGGGGGCTGATCCCCACCTGTTCTTAGGCCAGGACATCGGCCAGGGTTTCGAGGCTGCGCAGCGAGTGGCCTTCGAGGAACTCGTCGATGTGAGGGAGTGCGGCAGCCATGCCTCGAGCGGTCGGCTCGTAGCCGGGTCCGGCCTTGAGAGGATTGACCCACACGACGCGATGGGCCGTACGTTTCAGGCGAGCCATCTGCTCGGCCATTTCCGTAGGGTCGCCGCGGTCCCAGCCGTCAGAGAGGATGACGACGATGGAGCCGCGGGACATGCCGCAAACACCCCACTCGTCGTTGAAGTGACCGATGGCCTCGCCAAGCCGGGTGCCCCCCGACCAATCGACGACCTCCTCGGCAGCCTCGGCCACGGCTTCGTCGACGTCGTGGGAGCCGAGTTGGCGGGTCATGCGGGTCAAGCGCGTACCGAGAGCAAAGGCTTCGACGCGTCCGCGCCCGACAACGGCGGCGTGGGCGAAACGGATGAGCACACGGGCGTAGGCCTCCATCGAGCCGCTCACGTCAAGAAGCAGAACGACGCGGCGCGTCCGCTCGCTTCGTCGGGTACGAGCGACGTCGATCGGCTCGCCCCCAGACCGCATTGCGGCCCGAACAGTGCGACGTAGATCGAGCCGGTCACCCGTGCGGGAAACTTCTCGACGTCGGGATCGCTGGCGGGCAGGCTGGAGCCGCATCTTCGCCATGGCCCGGTACGCCTCGTCGAGTTCGGTTGGGGTGAAGTCGGCGAAGTCTTTGTCACCTAAGACATCGGTGGCGCTCCAGCGAAGAACGGGTTGGTCCTCGCCTTCGCCGTTGTCGCCGTCTCCCCCGTCTTCGCCGTCTTCTCCGTCCGCCACCATGGCTTCGGTTTCAACGATGTTGTCGAACCGGATTGTGAGGCCGCTCGTGTTGTGGTGGAAGAACGTGAGGAACATGGCGTCGTACATCGCAATTTCTTCGGGCCGCGAGACAAGCGTGGCTCGTCCTGCCCAGTAGACGTCGATACCGGACCCGACGCCGAGAACATCGAGTGCCTCACGGAAGCGAAGCGACTGTCCGATCGGTACCGGAAGCCCTCCGCGGCGAAGGCAGTGAACGAAGCCAGCGACGACGCGGTCGAGATCCGGGATGGTTGGATCGGTGACGGTCACTGTTGTGTCCGGTCGTTCGGCTCAGGCGCCGAGGGCGACCTTGATGACGGCATCGAGTCCGGTGCGCCGAGCGCGATCCTGGTCTTCGCGGTATTTGAGCAGTGCGCCGAGCGTGTCGTCGACGTTGGATTCGGTGAGCTCACTCGCTCCAAGCAGATGAAGGGCGTTCGCCCAGTCGAGTGTTTCGGCGATTCCCGGCGGCTTGTACAAGCCCATTTCACGGAATTCGCTGGCCGCAGCCGCAACCTGGCGGGCAAGCGGACCTGGCACCGTCGGCGCCTTCGCCGCGATGATCGCCACCTCTCGTTCGAAGTTGGGATGATCGACCCAGTGATAGAGGGCTCTGCGCTTCAGTGCGTCGTGCACATCGCGGGTGCGGTTGGAGGTTATGACGACGATCGGCGGGTTGTCGGCGTGGAAAGTGCCGAGTTCGGGAATCGTGACCGAATAGTCAGACAGGGCTTCGAGCAGGAATGCCTCGAACTCATCGTCGGCCCGGTCGACCTCGTCGATCAATAAAACGGGCGGGATCTCGGAGCGATGATCGATCGCCGCGAGTAGGGGCCGGCGGATCAAGAAGCGCTCGGTGAACAATTCGTCTTCCAGTGCGTCAGTGTTGTCGGCCTGGGCGGTGCCTGTGGCCTCTGCGGCTCGGAGATGCAGGAGTTGACGGGTGTAGTTCCACTCGTACAGGGCCTGAGTGGCGTCGATGCCGTCGTAGCACTGGAGCCTGATCAGTTCGCCACCGGTGACAGCAGTCAGCACCTTGGCCACTTCGGTTTTGCCGACGCCGGCCTCGCCCTCCAAGAGCAGGGGCCGGCTCAGCGAGGCGGCGAGATGAATCGATGTGGCCAGGCCGCGGTCGCAGAGATAGTCGTGTTTGTTGAGCGCCGCGAGTACGGCATCAACCGATTTCACCAGAGCTGACGAGTCAGGCATGAGGACCCAGGGTAGGACGCGGGGACCCCGCAACACCTGCCGGCCGCCGCAAAGTAGCGTCGACGAGTGTCCAACAAGCCCTATGACCCTGCGCGTGTCTTCGTTCGCGCTGCCGGTTTTACAGAGGGAATCGAATGGGCGTTTTGGCTTGTGCTCACCGTGTGGTGGGTTGTCGACCTCAATCTCGGACCGCTCGAGTTGGTGCTGTTAGGCACGGTGCTGGAGGCGTCGGTTCTGCTGGCGGAGACGCCGACCGGCGTGGTCGCCGACCTCATCTCTCGGAAGCGGTCGCTGATCATTGCTCAAGTGGTGATGGGGATCGGCTTCATATGGGCCGTGGCGAGCACGAACTATTGGGTGATCCTGCCCGCCCAAGCCGTGTTCGGCATTGGGTGGACGTTTCGCAGCGGCGCGGACACGGCGTGGGTCACCGACGAACTGAAGGGGATGGGCGAACACAGCGACGACGATCTTGACCGGCTTCTGATCCGTAAGCATCAGTTCGGCATCGCAGTGGCGTTGGTCGCGCTTCCGGTGACGATCGTGGTCGGCGAACTCGTCTCTGTCCGGTGGGCGGGCCTCACACTCGGGGTAATCCAGATTCTGATGGGCGGCTACTTCTACGTCGCATTGCGTGAGGACCACTTTGTCCCTGGCTATGCAAAGGATCGTGGCTTCTTCGAGACGCTGCGGGAAGGCGTCGCGTCCGTGCGGGGGACTCCCCGGCTCAGGATGCTGGTTCTGGTGATCGTGGCACTCGACATGGGGGCAGAAGGGTTCGACCGGCTGGGCTACAAGCACCTTCTCGACAGTGGTTCAATCGATGACGGTTCTCTCCTGGTACTTGGCGCCTTGTTCATCGCTATGGCCTTTGCCGGTCTCGCCGTCAACGCCGTGGCAGGGCGGGTCCTTGAGTCGGGATACGGCGTGGCCCGGCTCGCTGTGGTGCTGTTAGCGGTGGCGGCAATCGGTGGCGCGCTGGCGTCGGTCACCAGCATCGTCGTGGTGATCGCGATCGGCTACATGATGCAAGACTCCACCCGCGAGGCCCTGTGGCCGGTGCTTGACGGCTGGGCCAATCGTGACGCTCCTTCGCAGGTGCGGGCCACGGTCCACTCATTGATGGGCCAGGCCACCGCCATTGCGCAGCTGGTTGGCGGACTCATGCTTGGCGCGATTGCGGAGTTGACGTCGATCCCGATTGTGCTTGGCATCTCAGCTGGGTTGTTCGGGCTGTCCTCGGTGCTTGCTACCCGCGGTGTCGTGAGGCGACCGACTCAGACCAGCTACTAGGATCCACGTATGAAGATCGAGAACGAGTTCCGTGTTCCCACGACAGTTGAACAGGCGTGGGTTTTGCTCACCGATATTCCGGCGATTGCACCCTGCCTTCCAGGTGCCGAACTCACCGGCCACGACGGCGAAACATTCGAAGGAAAGATCAAGATCAAGGTTGGCCCGGTCTCTGCGGAGTACAAAGGCACAGCCACGATTACTGAACTTGACGAAACCAACCATCGAGTACTTCTCTCTGCGAGTGGACGCGACTCCCGTGGCGCTGGCAACGCGTCGGCTGAAATCAGCGCAGTGCTCACGCCAGAGGGCGATGGCACCAAGATCTCGATTGACACCGATCTGAAGGTCGCTGGCAAGGTCGCCCAGTTTGGCCGCGGGGTGATGGCCGATGTGTCGAAGAAGCTGATCGGCCAGTTCGCTGAGTGCATCCGCACCAAGCTCAATTCCCCGGCTGGCGAGGAAGCGGAGAGCAAGCCCAGAGTGGCTTCGGCCGATGTTGTCGGTGAGCCGGCTCAGAGCAGTTCGTCGGGCGATGGATCTGCCGATGGCAGCGTTGACACAGAGACAGACACCCTTGATCTTCTTGAGGTGGCCGGTGGAGCGATGGCGAAGCGTCTGCTTCCTGTCGTTGTGGCGATCATCGTTGTCATCGTTGTCATCATCGCCATCGTTTGACAGGGCATGCGCCCCTCGCACGAGTCCTGAGTCTCGCCTACCGGTCAGCCAGAGTGGACTGCTGGTTCATGGCGCTGGCCACATTCGCTTTCATGTGCAAGCCTGACTGGCCCAACCGTCATCAGCCAAGGAGTAAGCGTGGAAGTTCACGTAACCGTCAACGGGCAGTCCCACTCAGGTGACTGCGAACCGAGAACGCTGCTGGTTCACTTCATCCGAGAACAACTCGGACTCACCGGCACCAACATCGGCTGCGACACTTCCTCGTGTGGTGCCTGCACGGTGCACATCGACGGCGAGTCGGTGAAGTCGTGCACCATGTTCGCCGTCCAGGCACGCGACGCCGACATCACCACGATCGAAGGCATGGCCGACGATGACGGCACGATGCATCCGATGCAACAGGCGTTCATGGAGTGCCATGGCCTCCAGTGTGGGTACTGCACGCCGGGCATGGTCATGGCGGCAACGTCGCTGCTCAGTGAGAACCCCAGCCCGAGTGAGGCTGACGTGCGAGAAGGCCTCGAGGGCAACCTTTGTCGCTGCACCGGCTACCACAACATTGTGAAGTCTGTGCTCGCTGCTGCGGCAGGTGCGTCATGAGCGCCGTTGGTACACCGATGCTTCGCAAGGAAGATCCGAAGCTTCTCACCGGCGAAGGCAAGTATGTCGATGACATCCAAGTCACCGGTCAGTTGTGGATGGGAATGGTCCGCAGCCCGTACGCGCACGCCAAGGTCCTCGGCATCGAGACGGCTGATGCCGCTGCCGCCCCCGGTGTGCACGCCGTCTACACCGGAGCGGATCTCGACGCCATGGGGTTGTGGATTGGACCGCTGCCATGTGCATGGCCGGTTACCCCCGACATGGCGAACCCGCCGCACTTCCCAGTTTCGACCGCTGAGGTCAATCATGTCGGCGACATCGTCGCCGTGGTGCTGGCCGACGACCGCTACCGGGCGGCCGACGCAGCCGAACTTGTGGTAGTCGACTACGACCCGCTGCCAGCAGTGGCCTCAATCGACGCGGCCGTGGCCGATGAAGCGATGGCACACTCCGACCTCGGCACCAACAAGGCCTACCACTGGCCGTTGATCCCTGACCCCGACGCGCTCGAAGCGGCGTTTGCCAATGCCACGCACCATGTTGATGCCAACTTCGTTCAGCAACGGATGATCCCATCGGCAATGGAACCTCGCGGCGTGTTGGCTGTGCCAAGCCCGCACGGTGGCGATGTGACTCTGTACTCGGCTACCCAGGTGCCGCACATCCTCAAGGTGATGCTGGCCGCAACCACGGGAATTCCCGAGAGCAAGATTCGCGTTATCGCCCCCGCCGTCGGCGGCGGATTTGGGGCCAAGCTCAACGTCAACCCAGATGAGATTCTTGCCGTCACCCTTGCCAACAAGCTCGGCCGTCCGGTGCGGTGGACGGAGACCCGCTCGGAAGCGGCCTTCTCCACCCATCAAGGCCGGGCCCAGAACCAGCGGATCGAACTGGCCGCTGATGGCGATGGCAAGCTCCTCGGCGTTCGGGTGCACCTCGACGCCGACATGGGTGCGTACATGATGTTGATCACGCCGGGAGTCCCCCTGCTGGGCAGCTTCCTCTACACCGGCGTCTATGACGTGCCGGCGTTTGGGTTCACGTGTGATGGATGGTTCACGAACCTCACCCCGACGGATGCCTATCGTGGCGCAGGTCGGCCAGAGGCGAGTTATGCCATCGAACGCGCCATGGACATCCTGGCCTCGAAGGTGGGCATCGGCCCCGATGAGATTCGCCGCCGAAACTATCTCGCCGATGGTGAGCACTTCGAGAATCTTGACGTGCCATCAACACTGACCTTCGATTCGGGGCACTACGGACCTCCCCTCGATCGCGCGTTGGAGCTGGCCGGCTACGGCGATCTTCGAGCCGAGCAGCAGGCTCGGCGCGACGCTGGCTCGTCGAAGCAGCTTGGCATCGGGCTCTGCACCTACGTCGAGATCTGTGGCCTCGCCCCGAGCCGTGCGCTTGGTGGATTGGGCTTCGGTTCCGGTGGCTGGGAACACGCCACCGTCCGCATGCTCCCGACCGGCAAGGTCGAGGTTGTCTCTGGCTCGACGCCGCACGGTCAGGGCCACGAGACTTCGTGGTCTCAGATCGTGGCTGACAAGCTTGGGGTCGCTCCCGAAGATGTCGAGGTGTTGCACTCCGATACCGCGATCAGTCCTCTCGGGCTCGACACCTATGGTTCGCGTTCGCTCGCGGTTGGTGGAGTCGCCATCGCATCGGCGTGCGACAAGGTCGTCGAGAAGGCGAAGCTGATGGCTGCGCATTCGATGGAGGCCAGTGCCGACGACTTGGAGTTCAACAGCGGGATGTTCTCTGTTGCTGGATCTCCCGACAAGGCGATGGCCATCCAGGAGGTCGCTTTTGGGGCGTTCACCGCTCACGATCTCCCCGACGGTATGGAACCCAACTTGCAAGAACAGACCACGTGGGATCCCCCGAACTTCGCGTTCCCGTTCGGCACCCATGTGGCAGTCGTCGAGATCGATGAGGACACCGGCAATGTTGAGTTACTCAACTATGTCGCAGTTGACGACTGTGGCGTTCAGGTGAACCCGATGATCGTCGAGGGCCAGGTCCACGGCGGTATCGCTCAGGGTGTTGGTCAAGCACTTTGGGAGGGCGCCAACTACGACGAGGACGGCAACTGCACCAATCCGTCCTTGATGGATTATCTCGTGCCGTCGTCCATGGAGATGCCGAACTTCACTCTTGACTTCACCGTGACCCCGAGCACAAGCAATCCGCTTGGCGTGAAGGGTGTGGGTGAGGCTGGCACGATCGGTTCGGCTGCAGCGGTCATCAATGCTGTGTGCGACGCACTCAGCCCCCATGGAGTCACCGATATGGCAATGCCTGCCACACCACAACGAGTCTGGCGAGCTATTAACGACGCGAAGGGAGGTGCGGCATGATCCCCGCATCGTTCGAATATGTAGAGGCCTCCTCTGCGGATGCCGCAATTGCAGCGCTCGCCGAGCATGGTGACGAGGCCAAGCTCCTCGCTGGTGGTCACAGCCTGATCCCGCTTATGCGGTTTCGTCTTGCCACTCCCGGTGTATTGGTTGACATCGGCCGACTCGATGACCTGAGCTATATCAACGACGGTGGCGACCATGTCGCCATCGGTGCGCTCACGCGGCACCGAGCGTTGGAGACCAGCGACCTGCTTGAGGCTGAGGCGCCATTGCTGCGCCATGTGGCATCACAAGTCGGTGATCCGCAGGTGCGCCATCGCGGCACTCTTGGCGGTTCGCTTGCTCATGGCGATCCTGCGTCGGACCTTCCGGCAGCATTGCTTGCTATGGGTGGATCTGTTGTGGCCAAGGGCCCGGGCGGCGAGCGAGTCATCAGCGCTGATGACTTCTTCACCGGCTTCCTCGAGACGGCTCTTGGCGAGGACGAACTCCTTACCGAGGTTCGGATCCCGAAGGCGGGTAGCGCCGGTTGGAGCTATCAGAAGTTCAACCGTCGAGCCCAGGACTGGGCCATTGTGGGTGCCGCGGTTCAGCTTGGCTCCAACCCTGGTGTGGCACTCGTGAACATGGGTCCGGCGCCGATGCGAGCGGCAGGTGTCGAAGCCGCTATTAGCAGCGGTTCGTCCGCCGCAGATGCAGCAGCTGTAGCAGCCGATGGCACTGAGCCACCCGTCGACCTCAACGGCGATGAGGAATATCGCAGCCATCTGGCTCGCGTCCTTGTCGAGCGCGGGATCAGCGAAGCGTCGTAAACATCTACAACCCGCTCTGGGTGCGTTGAGGCCATCTTCTGTTCCTCAACGCACCTAGATGGGTGTGGTGGAGACGATCAGTCGGTCTTCGGCCAGGTCGTGAAACAGCTCCAAGACAGCTCGGCGCCGTCGCGCGTCTAAGCCCGCTGTTGGGTCTGCGGCAAACAATGCATCAAACGGGCGGGCGAAGGCAATGAGCAGGCCACAGAGCTGACGTTCACCGCGGCTCATGGGGCGCGGGACACGCTCGAGCAGCGTGTCGCAGTCGAACATGTCGATGGCGAAGTCTGCGAGGTCGGTTGGTTCGACGAGGCCGTGGACTGTGGCAGCGGTCATCATTTGCACGGCGAGTGTCGTGTCGTTATCGAGTTTGGGTGGGCTGGTGAGTAAGACGCCGGTCGGGCCGTAGTTGGCAGCGCGGCTGGCCAAGTCGGCACTGGAGACGAGTTCGAACACATCTGCAGTATTGAAGTTTTTCTGACGACTTGGGCGTCTCTGCACCGAACAAGTCGTCAGAAGACCGAAGGCATGGGTGTGGCATGATCTCGCAATGCCACTTCACTTCTCAACCAATGAGATGGCCGGTCGCCGTCAGCGGGCGGGTGCCGCGATCGGGGCTGCTGGCCTCGACGCGTTGCTGTTGTTCAAGCAGGAGTCGATGTACTGGCTTACCGGGTACGACACGTTCGGGTTCGCCGCATTCCAATGCATGGTCGTTCGGCCCGACGCGAACGTGGTGCTGCTCACCCGAGCCCCCGACCGGTGGACGGCGGCGTATACGTCGAATGTTGACGACGTTCGTATCTGGACGGACGTTGAGGGCATGAACCCGGCCTCGGATCTGCGAGCGCTCCTTGCTGATCTTGGGCTGGCCAACCGTCATCTCGGCATCGAACTCGACAGCTATGGGTTGAAGGCCTCCAACTGGCGAGCGGTCGAGGCTCAACTCCATGAATTTGCCACCTGGGAAGACCAAAGCGAACTCATCGCTGGTCTTCGGCGGACGAAGAGCCCGCAGGAGATCGCGTACCACCGACGAGCGGCAGAGCTTGCCGACGATGGTTGGGACGCAGCGATGGCCGGCACTCGTGGCGGGTCGTTTGAGGGCGACATCTTGGCCGATATGCAGGGAGCCGTGTTCCGAGGTGGCGGCGACTACGCCGGCAACGAGTTCATCATTGGGTCGGGGTCAGGGGCACTGATGGTCCGGTACACGTCGGGGCGCCGCACACTCGACACCGATGATCAGCTCACGCTTGAGTGGTGTGGAGTCGAGAAGCGCTACCACGCGGCGATGATGCGCACGATCCTGGTTGGTGATGCACCCCCAGAGCAGGTGGCGATGCACGCAGCGTGTCGTGATGCCCTGATTGCGTGTGAGGACGCCATGCGTCCCGGAGCGACGATGGGTATGGTGTTCGACGCTCACGCCGAGGTGCTGGACGCTGCTGGCTACGCCGATCATCGACTCAACGCTTGTGGCTACGGAATGGGAGCGGTCTACGCACCAATTTGGGTTGATTGGCCGATGCTGTACCACGGCAATCCGTTGATCTTCGAAGCCAATCAGGTGTACTTCCTTCACATGATTTTGTTGAATCTCAGCACTCACCAAGCGATGACACTCGGCCATTCAGTCCTGGTTACAGATACAGGGGTGGAACGGCTGAGCCGGTCATCACTCGACCTTGTCGTCAACTGAGATGTCATCAACTGAGATGAGCGGCGCCCCTGTCGACAAAAACATCGTCTTTGACGCCGGTCGGTTCCCGCGGGCCAAGATCGGATTCGTCAACCTGGCGACCGAGCAGACCATCGAGTCCGACATGATGCGATGGGCCCCTGAGGGCGTTGGCATCCATTTCACACGGGCGCCAATCCCTGATCAAATCACGGCTGAGAATCTTGGAGCCATGGTTGATGGGTTGGCGCCTGCGGCAGCGGTGCTTGCACCGAATGCGAACCTCGACGTTATTTGTTACGCGTGCACTTCGGGAAGCGTGGTGATGGGGGAGGACGTGGTTTGCGCCGAGTTGGAGAAGGGTTGTCCTGCCGCGATTCCAACGACCCTTGTCTCCGGCGTGTTCGCGGCACTCGACGCGCTCGGCTCGAAAAGCGTCGTTGTGGCCACGCCATATCTCGACGAGGTCAACCGCATCGAGGCCGACTATATGACGAGGCGCGGTCTCGATGTCCTCGACATTCGCGGTCTCAACATCACCAATGATTCCGACATGGTGCGTGTGTCCCCCAGCTATATTCGCGACTTCGCCATCAGTATGGATCGTCCCGACGCTGACGCAATCTTTGTGAGTTGCGGCGCGCTGCGCACGATCGAGGTCATCGAGGAGATCGAGGCAGCCACAGGCAAGCCGTGTGTTGCGAGCAACCAGGCCATGCTGTGGCATTGTCTGCGGCTGGCGGGCATCGAAGACAAAATTGATGGGTTGGGACGGTTGACTCGTGAGCACTGAGCCTACGGCAACCGGCTGGCAGGTCTGGTTCGACCGCGGCGGCACGTTCACTGATGTGGTCGCTCGCCGCCCTGATGGTGTCACGGTCACGCACAAGCTTCTGTCGGAGAACCCACGGCGGTATCGGGATGCGGCGATCCAGGGGATCCGTGACCTTATGGATGTGGCGGAGGGGGATCCACTGCCGACCGCTGAGATCGAGTCGGTAAAGATGGGGACCACGGTTGCCACCAACGCCCTGCTCGAGCGTGAGGGGGAGCCGACCGTGCTCGTCACAACGAGCGGCTTCGCCGATGCACTCCGCATTGGGTACCAGGCTCGCCCTGATCTGTTTGCTCTCGACATTGTGCTTCCGCAGATGCTCTACAGCGAGGTGATCGAGGTTGAGGAGCGGATGGATGCCCGCGGCGATGTCCTCTGCCCACTCGATGAGACGCACGCTCGTGCCGCGCTGGTCGCCGCTCGCGAGGCGGGGTTCGATGCGGTCGCCATCTGTTTGCTCCATGGGTATCGCCACACCGACCACGAGCGCCGCCTTGGTGAGATCGCCCGTTCGCTCGGGTTTAGCCAGGTGTCGGTGAGCCACGAGGTCAGCCCGCTGATGAAGTTGGTGAGCCGGGGTGACACCACGGTGGTCGACGCCTACCTCTCTCCGATCCTTCGACGCTATGTCGGCCGGGTCGACGATCGACTTCGACCCGGTGGTGTTGGGCCGCGCGTGATGTTCATGCAATCCAACGGTGGCCTCACCGATGCCCGCCGGTTTCAAGGCAAGGACGCCCTGCTTTCTGGACCAGCGGGTGGTGTTGTCGGCATGGTCCGCACCGCCGAAGCCGCTGGCTTTGATCGGCTGATTGGGTTCGACATGGGCGGCACGTCGACCGATGTCTCGCATTACGCGGGCGAGCTTGAACGCACCTACGAATCTGAGGTAGCCGGGGTCCGGGTGCGTGCCCCGATGATTCATATCCACACGGTTGCGGCGGGTGGTGGCTCGATCCTGCACTTCGACGGCAGTCGGATGAGAGTTGGTCCCGATTCGGCAGGAGCGGACCCCGGCCCGGCCGCCTACGGCAACGGTGGGCCGCTGACAATCACCGACTGCAATGTCGTCCTCGGCAAACTTCGTCCCGAATTCTTTCCCCGCGTGTTCGGCCCCAACGGCGATCAGCCGCTCGATTCGACTGCGGTCAGCGAACGTTTCGAGGCCATGGCCAGCGAGATCTCTGCCGCAACTGGTCAGACCGCGGTTATCGGCGACGTGGCTGAGGGTTTCCTCGCTATCGCCGTCGACAACATGGCGAACGCCATCAAGAAAATCTCTGTGCAACGTGGCTACGACGTCACCAGCTACACACTGGCCTGCTTCGGTGGCGCCGGTGGTCAGCATGCGTGCCTTGTTGCTGATCGACTTGGGATCGAGAGAGTTCACATTCATCCTCACGCTGGGGTGTTGTCGGCGCTCGGCATCGGCCTGGCCGACGTCCGTCATGTGGTCGATGGCGCGGTTGAGGCCGAGCTCACGCTCGAGGCGCTCGAGGCGCTCGGCCCTCGATGGGTTTCACTCGAGAAAGATGGTCGTCGAGTAGTGGTCGAACAGGGGGTGCCCGAGGAGCGGGTTTCAACGGTTCGACGACTGGCGCTTCGCTACGACGGGTCCGATACGGCGCTGATGGTTGACGCGTTCGCCCTCGCCGATGTCGTGGCGGGTTTTGAAGATGTGCATCGGTCTCGGTTCGGGTTCACGTCGCCGGAGAAAGCGTTGATTATCGAAGCAATGCAGGTTGAGGTGATTGGCGCGTCTGGTGCCGCTGTCGGTGCTGTTGCCATCGCGTCCGGTTCGGCCCCAGTGCGCGCTACCCATACCGCGACGATGGCTGGCAAGCAGCGCGAGACCCCCTTCGTTGCGCG
The DNA here is from genome assembly GCA_018699415.1 of Acidimicrobiaceae bacterium. Taxonomy (GTDB): domain Bacteria; phylum Actinomycetota; class Acidimicrobiia; order Acidimicrobiales; family Aldehydirespiratoraceae; genus JAACCU01. The sequence goes on along the minus strand of JABIQM010000044.1, from coordinate 1,503 downwards.
CACCACTCTTGTTGCCGACGAGGTCGTCCACGGCCCGGCCGTGCTTACCGAAGCGACGGCGACCACGGTTGTTGAACCGGGCTGGGCCGCCCGTGCAACAGCGAACGGTGACCTTGTCCTCGAGCGAGTGGAACGTCTGCCGTCGGTAACCGCGGTCGGCACCTCCGTTGATCCGGTTCAGCTGGAGATTTTCAACAATCTCTTCATGAACATCGCCGAGCAAATGGGTGTGGTGCTGGAGAACACCGCTGCGTCGGTGAATATCAAGGAACGACTTGATTTCTCGTGCGCGATCTTTGATCCCCGCGGCGAACTCATTGCTAACGCGCCACACATGCCGGTGCATCTCGGCTCGATGAGCGAGTCGATCCGGTCGATAATTCGCCAGAACCCGAACATGGTGCCAGGCACCGTGTATGTGATGAACGCCCCATACAACGGGGGGACCCATCTGCCCGACATCACGGTCATCAAGCCGGTCTTCGACGATGCCGGAGAGACAGTCATCTTCTATGTCGCCTCCCGCGGCCATCACGCCGACATTGGCGGCACAGTGCCGGGCTCTGCCCCAGCGAACTCGACGACCGTCGATGAGGAAGGTGTCCTGCTCGACAATGTGGTGCTGGTTCGCAACGATCGCTTTCTGCACGATGAGATCGAGGCGCTGCTCCGTGGCGGCACGTACCCGGCCCGCAACCCCGCGCAAAACATCGCCGACCTTCAGGCCCAAGTCGCCGCCTGCGAGAAGGGCACGATCGAGCTCCGCCGGGTCATCGACTATTACGGACTCAACGTCGTCCACGCGTATATGGGGCACGTGAAGGACAACGCCGAGGAATCAGTCCGCCGGGTCATCGATGCCCTCACGGACTCCGAGTTCACCTGTGAGATGGATGACGGCCATCGAGTGTGCGTTGCGATAACCGTCGATCACGGCAAGCGGTCGGCCCGAATCGACTTCACCGGGTCGAGCCCCACGCACCCCGGCAATTTCAACGCACCGTCGGCGATCGCCCACGCCGCCGTGCTCTATGTCTTCCGGTGCATGGTCGATGACGACATCCCCCTCAATGCTGGTTGCATGGTGCCGCTCGATGTTGTGCTGCCCGATGAATCCATGATCAACCCGAGCTATCCGGCGGCAGTGATTGCTGGCAACGTTGAGACGAGCCAGCTCGTGGTCGACACGCTTTTTGGTGCTCTTGGGGTGATGGGAGCGGCGCAAGGCTCGATGAACAACTTCATCTGGGGCAACGACGTCCACCAGTACTACGAGACGATTTGTGGTGGTGCGGGAGCGACGCCTAACGCTGATGGTTGTAGTGCGGTTCATACCCACATGACCAACTCTCGACTCACCGATCCTGAGGTTTTGGAATGGCGATATCCCGTGCATCTTGAAACGTTCCATGTGCGTGACGGCTCGGGTGGCGACGGGGAATACGTGGGCGGTGATGGGGTCGTACGGCGCATGCGGTTCGATGAGACAATGGAGGTCAACAT
>JABIQM010000045.1 GCA_018699415.1 Acidimicrobiaceae bacterium | reverse complement strand
CGGTGACGTCGCTCCCGCCTGACCCGCTGAAAGCAAGTTGATCGGCATCCCGGTCTCGACTTGGGCGACCATGCATTTGATCGACTCCTCGGCGAACCGAAGTGGTGGCACGACAAAGGTGTTGTTGGCAGCAATAAACGGACGCTTACGGAACTCACCCTCACCTCCCATCGCCATATCGAACATCTCGACGGTGTCATAGACGTGCTGCTTTTCGAACCACGAGGTGCCCGACGGCTTCGTGGTGCCGACCATGGTGGCGAACGCAGTGTTGAGATCAAGCTCTCGCGAGTCCTCCCGATCGCGAGCTACAACAGTACGAACAAAGAAGTGGATGTTGTCGAGCTGATCGACGAGTCGGGCACAGTCGTAGACGTCGTTGCCGGTGGAGTGCCGAAACGTGTTGGTCTGGTAATCGTGCATCAGCACCGCGGCACCGGCAGTACCAAAGTGGACACGATCGCCGCCGACATCGATCGAATTGGCTTCATCCCATCCGTGCCAAATCCAGTCCTTGGCTGCCAACTCAATGGCGCCTTCAACCAGAGCTTTCGGATAATGGAGACGGCCGTGTTCATCCATCCAGCCACCCGCGTCGGTGACCACTTCGATGAACTCGGGAATCGGCGATCCCATTCCGAGCCGTTCAAGCAAGTCAATGGCCGCGTCGTAGACCTGTTCGAGATCGGCTTCGGACAACGGCTTGTACAACCCACCCGACATGCCCGGACGAACCGGCCGATCGTCCACCTCAAGTGGTGCCTGGCGAGCCGCAATGCGTCCTGACCGACCGCCTGTTCGGCGGCGACGGGGCTGTTCGTTGCTCATCTCAGCCTCCCTTTGGCTCAGGCTCGGATGGTGGCATTGTTGGGGTCGTACGCTGGCTCAGCAAGCACGGTGGCCGTACGTCGAGTTCCCAGCATGTCAAGTTCGAATGTCGAGCCCGGCTCCTCGAAATCGGGAGTCACGTAGACGAACCCGAGACTCTTGTCCACCGTATGGCCGAAGGCTCCAGACGTCCCAATACCGATGACGTTGTCATCGGTGTCGTAGGCCGGTTCATTGCCACGCATGTCGGTCTCACCCTCGCTGATCTCGCAATAGACGAGCACCATGCTCAGCGGTTCATCCTGATCACGGCGAGCGATAGTGACATCCTTGCCAACAAAGTCGCCATCAAAGTCGACGAAACGCTCAAGGCGGGCTTCGATCGGGGTGATCTCAGTGGTGAGTTCGCTCCCCCACGCCTTGTAGCCCTTCTCGATACGCATGACATTCATCGCGTACGAGCCGAAGTGCACCATGCCGTGCGGTTCGCCTGCTGCGACCAGTGCGTCATAAAGAGGCTGCATCTGGCCGATCGGCACGTGGAGTTCCCAACCAAGTTCGCCCACATAACTGACGCGAAGTGCCTTGACTGCCACACCGGCTATCTCGATCTCCTGGGCTGTGAGCCAACGGAACGATGCGTTGGTGAGATCGGCGCCGGTGAGACCTCCGACCACGTCACGCGCTCGCGGGCCGGTGACGGCGATAATGCCGTGATCATCGGTGACATCAGTGACCGTGACGTCTTCTCCGGCAGCAATATGCTGGTTGAGCCAATCCTGGTCGTGGGTGGTTCCCATAATCGCCGAGTTCAGGTAGTAGCGATTTTCAGCCAAACGGGTGATCGTCATCTCACACTCGATGCCCCCAAGGTCGGTAAGCATGTGCACGAGGCGCATGCCGCCGTCCTTACCGGGGATCTTGTTCGCCGATACTCGGTTGAGGAGCGCCGCTGCATCAGTACCCGTGACCTCGAATTTGGCGAATGCTGTGAGATCAGCAATGCCGACTCGCTCGCGGGTGCCCTTCACTTCCTCGGCCACAATCGGAAATGCGTTGGAGCGCAAGAAGGTGTGCTGCTCTGCCTCGCCGTAGTACTGCGGACGCTCCCAGCCGTAGACCTCTTCCCACTGTGCACCCTTGGCATCAAGGGAGTCGTAGAGCGGGTTGGTCTTCTGCCTTCGCGCTGCTGGGTGGTGCTCACCGGGTGGGCGACTGGCGTACATGAGGTGGTATTCCTCGATCGCCTTGCCGACCGCAAACTCGCTCTTGGGTCCTGTGTGGGTGCCGAATCGTCGCGGGTCCATGCCCCGAACGTTGATCTCAGTCTGACCGTGCACCATCCACTGGGCCAGATACTTGCCCGCTCCCGGACCCTGGGTGATGCCGATCGAGGCGCCATTGCAGTGCCAGTAATTTCGCAACCCTGGGGCTGGGCCCATGAGATAACCGGAGTCGGGCGTGTGAGTGATCGGACCGGACACGACTTTCTTGATGCCCGCATCGGCCCATGCCGGCACCCGATCGAGCGAGTCCATGAGGCAGTCGGCGATCACGTCCATGTCTGGCGGGGTGAGGTAGAAGTCAAGATTCCAGTCAATGCCGTCGACACCGTAGGTCTGTGCATTGGCGGTCTCATAAGGGCCGATGAGGATGCCGTCGATCTCGCGCCGATAGTACGACGAGGACCGCGGATCTCGTGTGACCGGCGGTTCGAAGCCAAGATCGATCATGGCCTGGAGCGGTTCGGTGATGATGTACTGGTGGATGACTGAGACGATCGGCACGTCGAGGTCGACCATGGCGCCGAGTTGCGGGGCGTAGTGACCGGCGGCGTTCACGACGTGCTCGGCGACGATGGTGCCCTTCTCGGTGATGACCTCCCACATGCCATCGGCGCGCTGGTTCATGTCGATCACACGATTG
>JABIQM010000242.1 GCA_018699415.1 Acidimicrobiaceae bacterium | reverse complement strand
GTCGCCGTTCTTCGACGCCACCATCACCGGTGGAGTCACCGCATTCAGCATCTACAACCACATGTTCATGCCGGTTTCGTACGGCGACCCGATCGGTGAATACGAACGGGTCAAAACCGGGGTGTCCATGTGGGATGTCGGCGCGGAACGGCAAGTGGAAATCGTTGGACCCGACGCCACCACTGTGGCTCAACTCGTCTCTGCTCGCCGCCTCACCGATCTCACGGTAGGACGCGCTCGCTACGCGCCGATGTGTGGCTACGACGGTTGCTTGATCAATGATCCGATCGCCTTGCGCCTCGACGAGAACCGCTGGTGGCTGTCGATCGCCGACAGCGACATGGTTCATTGGGTGAAGGGAATCGCGGGTGCTGGAGGGCACGAAGCCCAGGTATTCGAACCTGACGTATCACCACTCGCCATCCAAGGCCCAAAGGCTGACGACGTCGCCCGGACACTCTTCGATGACGAACTGGTCGACTCCCTTGGCTTCTTCCACCATCGGGCGGTCGAACTCAACGGAATCCCCTTGGTGATCTGCCGCTCGGGATGGAGCCGACAAGGTGGCGTCGAGCTCTTCCTCACCGACAGCACCCAAGGGCAAGCGCTGTGGGACCTGGTGATGCACGCGGGCGCCCCCTATGGCATTGCTCCCGGAACCCCCCATCAGATGGAGCGAATCGAGAACGGCTTGCTGTCGTACGCAAGCGACACCGACCCCGACACTGACCCGATTGAGGCCGGCCTGGGCGCATACGTCAACCTTGATGGCGACTTCGACTTCATCGGCAAGCAAGCATTGATTGCCCGCCACGCTGACCCCACCACAAGACGCCGTCTCGTGAACGTCACCCTCGACGGCGAGATGCCAAACCCTGAACACCCGTGGGAGGCGCTGTCCGGTGGCACCAGCATCGGCCAGGTCCGCACCGCCACCTATTCACCGAAGCTCGACAGAAACGTCGGACTGGCATTGGTATCCGTCGCCTATGCCGAGGCGGGAAACTCGTTTGATGTGGATGCCGATGGCACCACGCTCACCGCCACCGTGATGGACATCCCCTTCGGCACGAGCCTCTAATCCGCTCTAGATTCCGGGCATGGCAGATCACGGAGAGGGTCCACTGAAGCGGGTCTCCACGATGGGCTATGGCGACCGCTCCGACGAGGCGTACGACCAGTGGGCCAAAGACTATGAAGCCGATCTGACCAAGTACGGCTATCTCTCGCCCCAACTCGTCGCCGATGCGCTGCAGGACTATGTCGGCACGTCGGCCACCATCGTTGACTATGCGTGCGGCACCGGCCTCGCCGGGGTTGAGCTTGCGGGTCGCGGCTTCACCACGATCGATGGCGTCGACTACTCGCAGGGAATGCTCGAGTTCGCCGCATCAAAGACCGTGCAGGGCCGCATCGTGTACCGCGAACTTCTGACCGTCGACCTCACCGCCACAATCCCGATAGAAGACGGTACGTACGATGCGCTCATCTGTGTCGGGGCAATGGGCGGCGGCCACCTTTCCCCCGAGCACCTCCCCGAACTGATGCGAACAGTCGCGACCGATGGGATCGCTGTGTTTTATATGAACGGCGTGGCGTATGAGGACGACGGATTCGCCAAACGCTTCGCCGCTCTGGAGAGCGCCGGCCATTGGCGGATCATCTCAGAAACTCCATCGAACTACATGGCCGAGCTCAACCGGCCCGGCATGTTGGTGCTGGCGGCCCGGCCCTAGCCCCCACGGTCATGGGGACCAACACAACGGGTTCTGTCACCCATGCTCCTACACCCAGGGGCAGTTGCTATTGCGATCACCGAAGGTGGTCCCCTTGGCAAAGCGGTCGAATGTAAACGGCTCGAGCTCCCACGGCTTGGTCCCGCCGACCATCATGTCGGCCGTCAGCTTGCCCACACCGATCATCTTGAAGCCATGGTTTGAATCGGCGATCACCCACGCGTTATCAGCCGCATAGTCAAAGATCGGCACATTATCCGGGGTGAAGGCACCGATGCCACCGTTACGCCGCTGCTTGTAATAAGGCTCAAGGTTTTCGAACCGCTCGAACAGCATCCCGAGAGTCGTGCAGTAGTACTCGGGGAACCAATCGTCCGCCTGGTACGCGTCGTTGAAGTGGCCATAGGGCTCAACCTGGGCGCTATCACCGATCTGGATCGGGATGGTCCCACCCTGAAGGCCCGGGGCACCCACCCGCTCTGCGGCATAACGGGTGTACGTGTAGACGTGGTCCTGGATCATGTCGCCGTTTTTCCCGTAGACCGGCGTATTCATCAACTCGACGTGAAGGACGGGAGCATCCTTGCCGTCGGCAGTGCGGTAGTCGACGCCTGGGGGCATGAAAACCTCACCCTCAAGGAGACGCCAATACGTCCACATCGCCTTGTCGACTTCGGTGTGCCCGTCGGGGTAGAGAACATCAAGCGTGTTGGACCCACCGAGCCACTCCCAATGCTGCGGAGTCCAGGCGCCGGCGCCGACGACAACCTGGTCGCACTGGATGCGGCCAGCCGTGGTCTCGACGGCGGTCACCGAGCCGGCATCCATGTCATAGCCGGTCACGGCCACGCCATAGACGCGCTGCACCCCCCACTGCTGACACTTTTGGTCGAGCCCCCACATGGACGTGTGCGTGCCGGCGTAACCAGAGCGATGCTCGTGAAGCACGACATCGCAGTTGTTGGTCTTGAAGTCCGGCCACAGGCCCTTCAAGAAGTCGTGGGCCTGCTTGCCTGAGTAGAGATCGCTGGGATAGCCGCTTTCGATCTGGCTCTCATTGAGCTTGATGTAGTCCTCGGTTTGGTTTTCTTCACCGATCGACACATAGCCAACCTGCTGGAAACCGAAGTTAATCGGATCGCTCTCCCACACTTCAGCACTCGCCCGCAGAATCGAGTGAAGCGGACCGGTCATGTAGAGGTTACGGACACAACCACAGGCGAGGCCGGAGGCTCCAGCTCCCGGACCTTGCTTGTCGATCAAGACGACATCGCTGCCCTTACCCTTACCGCTCTTCTCGAGCGCCATAGCCAGATGGTACGCCGACGACATGCCGTGGATGCCGGCACCGACCACCACATACTTTGCGCTGGCAGGGAGTGGATCGACATTGCTCAGCGGCACGACGGGTGGGTTTTGCAGGATGCCATCAACCTGCTCGGGCAGGGGACGATCCATGAAGGGGTACCACTGGTTCTGGCCCCCATTGTTCGGAAATTCCATTGGCGGAACCTACGCCCGAAATGACCCATCGGCAATGAACAATCGACCTGCTGCACAAGCGACCTCCAGACAAGGTAAAACCGGGGGGTGCTGATCGTCATTTCACCCGCCAAATCCCTCGACTACGAGTCGAAGCTCCCAACCAAGAAGCACTCCGAGCCTCAAATGCTTCGGCATTCGAAAGAACTCGTGAGTGTGATGGCGAAAAAGTCGCCAACCGACATCTCGAAGCTCATGCATGTCTCCGCGTCGCTGGGCGAACTCAACCATGAGCGCTTTCAGGATTGGGAGATGCCGTTTACGACCAAGAACGCTCGACCCGCCCTGCTCGCCTTCAACGGCGACGTGTACTCGGGCATGGACCCTGCCGGCACGTTTGGGGAGCGTGACTACACCCACGCTCAGAAAACGCTTCGTATTCTGTCGGGACTCTATGGCGTGCTTCGCCCCCTCGATCTCATGCAGCCCTACCGCCTCGAAATGGGCACCTCACTAACGACAACGCGGGGCAAGGATCTCTACAGCTTCTGGGGCAACGAGATCACCGATGTGCTTAACAACGACCTTGCCGCCAGCCCCGGTGCCGACGCCCTAATCAATCTGGCATCCAACGAGTACTTCGGCTCGGTGAAGGCACGCGACATCGATGCTCGCATTGTCGCCCCCGTGTTCCTCGACTCAAAGGACGGCGCCAACCACAAGATCGTGTCGTTCTTCGCCAAGCGGGCACGAGGAGCGATGTCCGGCTGGATCATCCGCGAACGAATCAGCTCCGTGAGAGCTCTCAACGAGTTCACGGGCATGGGATACCGTTACGACGCCGAACGTTCGAAAGCCGACCAGCCAGTCTTCATTCGTGAAGACGGTGGCACGGTCTGAGCAGTAGAACCCGACCAGCAGAGTCTGAGCAGTAAGGCGTAGCCCGTTGCCAATACGGCTGATCGCATCTGACCTCGATGGGACACTCTTTGGTCCGGACCACAAGCCGGCGCCACGAACGGCAGCTGCGGTCAACGCCGCCCGCGACGCCGGCATCCTTGTGGTGGCTGCGACCGGCCGAAGCCACTTCGGCGGCGCCGCGATGGCCACCTGCACCGGTGCTGCATTCGACTGGTTCATCGGTTCCAACGGCGGCCACCGGCTCAACATGGCTACTGGTGCGATCGAAGAACGCCTCGTGTTCGAATCCGAGCCCGCCCATAAGTTCCAGGCGAGCGTGCTCTCACAGTTCGAAGACGCTGGCTTCGGCTGGGAACTCGAGGACCGTCTGGTCTACGACGAGAACTTCCTGAACCTCAGCAGATACACGATGGATGGTGCGGCCCGCACCTCTCAAGTCGGCGACCACACCAGCCTCAACGGCATCGGCAAGATGTTCGTGATCCATCCTGAAATCCCATCGACGGCGCTTATCGCGCACGTCATCGAACACGCCCATCCCGAACACAACGTCGCGTCGTCGGGCACCGACTTCGTGGAGATCACGCCGTCGGGGGCAGACAAGGGTGCGGCTCTTGCTCGATTGTGCGCCGAGCTCGGCATCACCGCCGACGAAGTCATCGCCTTTGGCGACAACAACAACGATCTCACGATGCTCAACTGGGCGGGTCGGTCTGTCGCTATGGCCAATGCCGTCGACGAGGCCAAAGAAATCGCCGACGAACTCACCGCGAGCAATTCTGAGTTCGGTGTTGCCCAAGTGATTGAGTCACTATTGGCGCCGTGACCACCCCCACCACTACACCCGTCACAACCAACAAGCGGTTTGCGGGCTGGTGGGTTGTCGGCTCGGTCTTTCTTCTCTTTGTCGCAAACTCCGGGTTCACCTTTTATGGCTTGGCCATCTACCTCGACGCGCTGACCGACGAACAAGGTTTCTCAACCACGAGTGTCTCCCTGGCAACATCGATGTTCTTTGTTGTGTCCGGCATCGCCGGCCGTTTGATCGCACCACTCATCGAGACACGCGACATCCGCTGGGTTATCGGCACTGGTGCTGCGATCACCTCAGGCTCGCTTCTCGCTCTGGGGTCGGTCGACACCATCCCGAAGCTCTACGGCGTCTACACCGTCTTCGCAATCGGATTCGCCCTCTGCGGGCTCGTTCCTGGCACAACACTGATCACCCGCTGGTTTCACACCCGCCGGTCAGTTGCGCTTTCCGTCGCATCAACCGGGCTTTCGGTCGGCGGACTCACGCTCACGAAGGTCGCCTCATCGCTGATCGATACTCGGGGCCTCGACAACGCGGCACCGATCCTCGCCGTCGGCTTCCTGGTCATCGTGGCAATAACCCTGCCGACAATGTGGCCGAGCCCAGAGAGCCGCGGCACAGTCCCCGACGGTGTCACCCCTGCACCGAAGTCGGAGGCGCTAACCCAGATTGCCGCAAGCGTGGACTACCACACCGCAATCCGCACACGGTTCTTCATGGTCATCGTTGTCGGCTTCGTTCTGGCAATGGGTTCCCAGGTTGGAGCGTTGTCGCAAATCGCAAAACTCGGAACGGAGCGAGTCGATCGCCCCACCGGCGCCCTGGCGTTGTCCGCCTTGGCCGGTACCAGCGTGATCGCTCGGCTCATCGGCGGGGTCGTCGTCGGAAAAACGTCAATCATGAAGTTCACGGCTGCGTTGGCGCTTCTTCAGGGAGTGGCGTTGGTCTCACTCGCCTACGCCGACACGAGCACCGAGCTCGTGCTCAGCGCCGCCCTGTTCGGTGCCACCATCGGCAACCTGCTCATGCTGCAACCATTGATCGTGGCCGCCGCATTTGGGGTCACGGGTTATCCAAAGATCTTCGCCTTCATGCAGTTGATCGTCACCTTCGGGATTGCCGGGGGGCCATTTCTGCTCGGCTATCTCCATGATGCTGCCAGCTATCAGACCAGTTATCTGGTCGGTGCCTGCGTCAGCGTAGGTGGCGGTATCGCCTTTGCCTTGAGCGGCAATGCCCACCCCACCCCCGAGACCGTGGTCGTCTGACAACGTTCATTAGCGATACGCAAAGAGCGCGGGGGTTCCACCGGTGTGGATGAATATGACGTCGTTTGCGGAGTCGCTGACCCTGTAGCGGCCTGCTCGGATGTGGCCGATCAGTCCGGCCATGGCCTTGCCGCTGTACACGGGGTCGAGCAGGAGGCCTTCGAGACGGGCGCACATGCTGACAGCCTCATGCATCTCCACCGTCGGGATGCCGTACTCCTCGCCGACATAGTCGTCAT
>JABIQM010000067.1 GCA_018699415.1 Acidimicrobiaceae bacterium | reverse complement strand
TGGGTCGAGCATGGACGAGGGATGCAGACACTGCAGTTCAGTCCGGAGTTGTTGGCGCACGGATGACGCTGCACGACTGCCGCCACTGGCACGCGACGCAACTCGTACGTGCGGGGGTCGACCTCAACACGGTGTCAAACCGACTCGGCCACGCCACACCTGCGTTCACCCTCAGCGTCTACGGACATTCTGATGACGAGCAGGACCGGCAGGCAGCGGCGACCATCGGAGCTCTCATGAAGCCCACGGGTACGCAATAGGCTCTTCTGAGCAATCTGTGAGCAACGAGGAGGCTCGTCCCCACCGCAGTACGGCTCGAAACCTTTAAAATGCTTGGTGGGCCTGGTGGGAATTGAACCCACGACCGAGCGATTATGAGTCGCCTGCTCTAACCACTGAGCTACAGGCCCGGCCGGACCCTATCTGAGGTCTGACCCTGAGCGGAACGCGAAACGGCCCACACGCTGCGGTGTGGGCCGATTTCTTGTTGCTCCGGGGGTGGGGGTCGAACCCACGACATTCTGATTAACAGTCAGACGCTCTGCCAGCTGAGCTACCCCGGAATGTCGGATTTGGATGGTACCAGCATCATTACCGAGACCAGTTCAGGGATTCTGTGGATTCGGAGATCTTCGTCTTCAATCTAGAAAGATCGTCGATCCGTCAAACGCCCGAAGCGAGAGCAGGGCGTGACCGAGTTCAGCTGGTCTCGAGATAATCGCGCAGCCGGTCGCTGCGGTGGGGGTGACGGAGCTTGGCGAGGGTCTTCGCCTCGATCTGGCGGATCCGTTCGCGGGTAACACCGAACTGTTTGCCAACCTCCTCAAGTGTGCGAGGACGACCGTCGTCGATGCCAAAGCGAAGCCGCACAACTTCTTGCTCACGATCAGAAAGCTCGTGGAGCACCTCGGCGACCTCGTCGGTCAGAAGGTTTCGCACCGCCACTTCAACGGGGGCAGCGGCATTCTGATCTTCGATGAAGTCGCCAAGGTTCGTTTCGTCTTCCTCGCCGACAGGCGAGTCGAGCGAAAGCGGGTCGAGGGCTATGCGGAGAATCTCGCGAACTTTCGCCACGGGTTGATCGACTTCTTCGGCGAGCTCTTCGACCGTTGGCTCACGCTTGAGTTCCTGGTGCATTTGGCGCTGCACACGCATGACCCGGTTCATGGCTTCAACCATGTGCACGGGGATGCGAATGGTGCGACTCTGATCGGCGATCGCTCGGGTGATGGCTTGACGGATCCACCAGGTTGCGTAGGTGGAGAACTTGAAGCCCTTGGTGTGGTCGAACTTCTCGACCGCTCGCATGAGACCGAGATTGCCTTCCTGCGAAAGGTCAAGCAGCACCATGCCACGGCCGACATAGCGTTTGGCGATAGAGACTACGAGTCGAAGGTTGGCACGCGTGAGTTCGTCGCTGGCTCGATCACCGTCACGAATGAGTCGCTTATAGCGGGCAATATCGCTGGCATTGAGCTTGCCGACTTCAGCAGGCCAGTCGAGCATCTCTCTTGCGTCTATGCCGCGCTTGATTCGGGCAGCGACACGTACCTCTTGGCGGGCGTCGAGGAGTGGGACTTGCCCAATCTCTTTGAGATACAGACGAACTGGGTCGTCGGATCCACCGCTCTCACTGACACGGGAACGACCGCGGCTACGGCGAGTGGACGTTTGTTCGACATCGTCACCGATGGTCGCGGCAAAAGCGGCAGCTCGGGCTACGCGGGCTTCATCAATAGGCGGGGCATCGGGATCAATCTCGGCCACGACCACGGAACCATCTGGTCTCTGAGGCACAGAAATCTCCGGCGGAACGGGCGACTCATGCTTCTCATCGAGCATGACACCCGCAGCTGCGCATGACTGACGGATGCCCTCAATTATCTCGGGGTCGAACTCGACGTCCTTGAGTGCGTGAACGACCGCGTCAAGCGACAAGTGTCCCGACACGGCGGCAGAGTTGAGAAGGCTGGCAAACTCGAGAGCAGCAAACTCTGGCAAGGCTGCAGCCGCAGCGCTCTCGCTCATAGTCCCCTTCCCTCAGCTTGTTCGATGAGCCACGGTAGCAATTGTGCCACGGCCGCTTCCCGCGTATTGCTCTCAGTGAGCAACTCGAGCTGCGACTTCACCCATTGAATGGCGTCGGCGTAGCCCCGTCGTTGCTCCATTCCTTCGGCCATTCGGGCTGACCGTTGAAGGTCACGCATCACACGATCGCCAGCGAGGCGGGCCAGACCAGCCAGAACATCGTCTGCGTCGGCCTCGCCGGCTTCGACGGCGAGTCGCCGCAGCAACGTGCCGGCTTCAGGGCCAGCGCGATCAGCAGCGGCGACCAGTCCGTCTTCGGCAAGCACTTCAAATGCCTCTCGCCTGATGGGATCGGCAAAGAGCCCAGCGCTGAGAAGACCGACTACTTCGGTCGGGCGGTGGATAGCCACACGGATGGCCTCATCCTCAGGAGTGAGCCGGGTCGGCTGCGACAGCGGAGCATCCGGGTCGACACGAGCGCGCTTGGGCATGACGCTTGACCGTTCGCCGGCCAAAAGCTCCCGCAACCGAACCACGTCAAGACGGCAACGGTCGGCAATCTCGATGACGTACGGGTCTCGCACGAGCGGGTCGGGGTGCTCAGACACGACGTCGAGGGCATGTTCGGCAGTACGGGCCCGGCCTTCCACGGTGGAGAGATCTCCAGCCGCCAGGGCGCGTTCCAAACGAAACTTGAGGAACGGCATCGCCTCGTCAACGGCTCGTTGGAGTGCCTCAGGATCCTCGCGAGCGAGGTCGTCGGGGTCGATGCCATCAGGGAGCGCAGCAACTCGAATGTCGAGCTCATACTCCCGCTCCCACGTATAGACCCGTTCGGCGGCGGCGATCCCGGCAGCATCGGCATCGAATGACAAGATGACACGATCAGCAGAGAAACGCTTCAATAGCTTGACATGATCCTCGGTGAGCGCAGTGCCGCATGTTGCGACAGCGCGAGGGATCCCGCCGGTGGCGTAGCCGATCACGTCGGTGTAGCCCTCACAGATGATCGCCTCACCCGCCTTCACGATCCCGTCGCGGTGCGTGTGGAGACCGTAAAGGATCTTGCTCTTGTCGTAGACGGAGGACTCAGTGCTCGTGTTCTTGTATTTGGATCCTTCGTGACCAGGGAGTATGCGCCCGCCAAAACCGACCGCGTCGCCGCGCTCATCGGTGATTGGGAACATCACCCGGCCGCGGAACGAGTCTTGTTGCCGACCGGCCTTATTCACAAACCCCAGGCCTGAGTCACGAAGATCATCGTCCTTCAGCTTCAGACGACGAGCGAGCTGATCCCAGTCGTCGGGTGCCCATCCGATGCGATACGTACGAACGAGTTCGCCGTCGTAGCCGCGTGAGCGCAGGTAGCCCCGTGCTTCACCCGCGTCAGCGCTGGTGAGAAGCCGGTCGTGGTAGAAGTGCACCGCCTTCTCGACCGCGTCGAGAAGGCTGCGTTTACGGGCTCGAGTAGCTCCTTCGTTCTGTGACGTATACCGCAGGGTGACGCCATAGCGACCGGCCAGCGACTCGACCGCACCAACAAAGTCGAGGTTGTCGATCTCCTGCACAAACGAAATCGCATCGCCGCTGCGTTGACATCCGAAGCAGTAGTAGACGCCCTTCTCCGGACTCACCGACAGTGATGGAGTGCGCTCACCGTGCAGGGGGCAGCGAGCCATCCAGCTGCGGCCGGACCGCTTGATTTCGGTGTGCTCACCTATCAGTTGCACGAGATCAGCCGAGGCACGAACCTTGGCAATGTCCTCGTCGTGAATACCCATCGCCCCGGAACCTAGCAGCGCCGTGCGTTGCCCTCGCTAGGACAACGCACGGTTGGGGTCTGTCCCCAGGTGTGCGTTGTCAGGGCAGGCGCTCAGCGAGGTAGGACTCGAGTCGGTCGATACTGACGCGGTCTTGCTCGCGGGAGTCGCGCTCGCGCACGGTGACGGCCCGATCCTCAAGGGTCTCGAAGTCAACCGTGATGCAGTACGGCGTGCCGACTTCATCTTGACGCGCATAGCGTTTGCCAATCGATTGCGTCTCGTCGTAGTCCGACATCCAGCGACCCTTGACGATGTCGAAGATCTCATGGGCTGTCGGTGTAAGCGTGTCCTTCTTGGACAGCGGCAGCACCGCAACCTTGTATGGGGCGAGACGAGGATCAAGACGAAGCACTGTGCGGGTGTCGTCGTTCACCGTCTCTTCGTCGTACGCGTCCATCAAGAATGCCATCGCTGTTCGCGTCGCACCAGCGGCCGGTTCGATGACGTGCGGCGTGTAACGCTCGTTGCTGGCCGGATCAAAGAAGTCGAGCTTCTCACCGGACGCGTTGGCGTGCTGGGTCAGGTCGAAGTCGCCACGGTTGGCGATGCCTTCAAGCTCGTCCCAGCCCCACGGGAACAGATATTCGACGTCGGAGGTGCCGCTCGAATAGTGGCTGAGCTCATCGTCGTCGTGAGCGCGGAGGCGAATCTTCGCCGGGTCCATGCCGAGATCGAGATACCAGTTCATCCGTTCTTCGCACCAGTACTCGTACCAAGGCGTCGAGTCGCTCGGGGGGACAAAGAACTCCATCTCCATCTGCTCGAACTCACGGGTACGGAAGACGAAGTTGCCAGGCGTGATCTCGTTACGGAAGGACTTGCCGACTTGGGCGATACCGAACGGCGGCTTCTTTCGGCTGGTGGTGAGCACGTTGGCAAAGTTGATGAACATGCCCTGTGCAGTCTCAGGGCGCAGGTACACGTCAGCCGCGGTGTCAGCCACCGGGCCAGCCTGCGTCTTGAACATCAGGTTGAAATCACGAGCCTCAGTAAACGTGCCCGAGCTATCGCATGTGGGACACGTGGTGGGGTCATC
>JABIQM010000046.1 GCA_018699415.1 Acidimicrobiaceae bacterium | reverse complement strand
GGTGTGGGGTCAGTGGGATGCTCGGGAGCTCACCCGCTCCACCGTCGGGTTGGTCGGAGCGAGCAATGTCGGCCGCCACGTCATCGATCTGCTTCAGCCCTTCGAATCCACCATTCTCGTGGCTGACCCCTTTCTCAGCGAAGACAACGCGATGGCCCTCGGTGTTGAGCGGGTGGATCTCGCCGAGCTCGCCGCTCGCTCCGATGTCGTGTCGCTGCATTGTCCCGAAAACGAACACACCCGCCACATGATCAATGCCGAGATCCTCGCCAGCATGCAGGACGGCGTGGTGCTCATCAACACTGCTCGCGGCGGGCTCATCGACGAAACCGCGCTCATCAATGAGCTGGAACAAAACCGAATCTTTGCCTTCCTCGACGTCACCGACCCTGAGCCGCCTGCCCCCGACAGCCCATTGCGCCTGCTCGACAACGTGGTCGTCACCCCGCACATCGCGGGCTGCATCGAAAACTGCAACCGGATGGGCGAGCTCGCGGTGGAGGAAGTTCGACGCCACCTCTCTGGGGAGCCAGCCGTCTACGAGATCCGTCGCGACATGCTCGATCGAATCAGCTGAGGACTAAGCCCCCATCGACCTCGATGGCCTGGCCGGTCAGATAGCGAGCGTCAGCGCTGGCGAGAAAGGCGATGACGCCAGCGATCTCTTCTGGCTGAGCCAAGCGCTTGAGTGCAGTGTCGTTGGCTCGCATCTCGAGCCACTCCGCTCCTGTCATGTCGAGTGATGCCCCGATTTCTACAGCTACCTTGGCAACCATGGCGGTGAGCGTGTTCCCCGGACACACCGCGTTGACTGTGATTCCGTGGGGGCCGAGCTCCATCGCGGCAGAGCGAGTCAATCCGATCACCCCGCTCTTGGTGGCGGAATATTCCGCAGAATTCGGCCAGCTGGTCTTACCGGCCATCGACGAGATGTTGATGATGCTGCCCTGGCCCTGACCGATCATGATCGGCGCCACGAGGCTGTTCGCGGTGAGGACACCAGTGAGGTTGACCGAGACAAGGTTCTCCCACCGATCGAGCGGGATGTCGGGAAGCGGACCGCCGACATACATTCCGGCGCTGGTGACGAGCACATCAATCTGACCCCAGCGGTCGACCACTGCTCGAAACGCCGACTGCTGCTCATGGCGGGACCGCACATCGCAGCGGAGCGCCAAGGTCTCCCCACCCGCAGCTGCGGCAAGGGCGGCTGTCGAGTTGTTCTCCGCGTCTTCAATATCCAGGCACCCAACTCTGGCCCCCTCGGATCCGAAACGAACTGCTGTAGCCCGCCCAATGCCTGTCGCCGCGCCCGTGATGACAACGACCTGTCCAGCGAAGCGGCCAGGCAAGTGGGGCGCGTCAGACATGGGGGTCTCCAGCCGCGACGATGGCGATCTCCATCAACCATTCCGGCCGTGCCAGTTCCGCGACGATGACCAGAGTCGATGCTGCGAGATGACCGTCGAGGACTCGGTCGCGAATCGCCATCACCTTGCTCAGGTCATGGCCGGGGGTCACATACGTGGTGACCGAAACGATCTGAGCGGCGGTCATCTCGGCATCTCGCAGCATCGCATTGAGGTTGCGCCAGATCAGTTCGGCCTGTTCAACGATCCCGGACGGGATCGAGCCATCCGGGGCAATTGGCACAACTCCTGAGGTGTGAAGCCAGCGTGTCGCACCCTGGGCGAGACACGCATGGGTGTAGCTCGCGGCAGGCGGCGCTATGTCGGTGGGCATGATTGACTTGAGCATCTGTAACCGACCTTAGACCGCTCTGCGTGGGTTCGCTGCGGCCGCGTAATAGGGCTAGGCTAAGGAAAATCCAGAAAGATCGTAGACGTGACCGCTGGCGTATCCGCGGGAAGGCCGATCAAAGACAGAGACGGAGAGTCCTGTGCCCTTGATTGCCGCGTACCACCGACCAGACACCATTGATGAGGCGTTGTCGCTCCTCGACAACTCAGCGCGCATACCACTTGCCGGTGGCACCATCATCAATGCTGATCGCGAAGCCTCCGACCTCGAACTGGTCGATCTCCAGGGTCTTGAACTCAATGCAATCGAACCCGTCGGGGATCGGCTCAGGATCGGGGCCACCGCAACCCTTGCCGCCGTCACCGACTCCGAACACGTGCCCGACACACTTCGCGATCTGGCCCGGCGTGACCAACCAGCCTCGATTCGCTCCCTCGGGACAGTCGGAGGAACGATCGCCTCGGCCGATCCCGACAGCACCTTCGTGGCCGCCCTGCTCGTTCATGATGCCCAGGTCGAACTCGCCGGATCCGATGACACATCGCTCGCCGCTCTCCTCGAGTCAGGCATACCAGCGGGAGCGATCATCACAGCCGTGCTGATCGACCCATCGGGGGTCACCGCTTCCAGGGCCACAGGCCGGACGCCGGCCGACACCCCGATCGTTTCCGCGGTCGCCCGCACGGTTGGAAGTACCGCCACCCTCGCGCTCACCGGTGTGGCCATGACCGCAGTGATGGTGGCGCCTGAAGATCCCACCAACGGACTCAATCCGCCCGGAGACTTCCGTGGCTCTTCTGCCTATCGCCTCCATCTCGCTTCCATTCTTTCGGCCCGAGCTCTGGAGGCGGTCCGATGACCAAAGAACACTCCATCACCATCGAACTCAACGGCGAAGCAGTCATCAGCAGCATTCTGCCCAACGAGAACCTGCGCGACTTTCTCCGCCGCCACGGGATTTTGAGCGTCAGGTTCGGGTCGAGCAGCGGTGAGACCGGTGCAGCAGCTGTGCTCTTCGACGGCCAGTTGGCCAGCGCCGACGTAATCCTCGCCGCCCAGGCCGACGGCCATGCTGTCACCACAGTCGAATCGCTCAACACCGAACGCGAGCTCCATCCGATCCAGGCCGCCTTCGCCGCCACCGGCGCCATGCAGTCTGGCTACTCGGCCGGGGCGATGGTCCTCGGAACTTGGGCCCTCCTCAAGCGGAATTCTGATCCGAGCGAGACCGAAATCCGAGACATGCTCTCGGGCATCCTCGACCGGGAAACGGCGTATGTGAAGCCGGTGGAGGCAGTCAAGCGAGCGGCCGCAGTGATGCGCGGCGAAACCACCGAACCGTTCGCGCCGCTGATCATCAAGCCGCTCACCGACGGCACCAACCCGGTTGACTACGACCCGCGTCGGGTCGCACCCGTCGCGCCCCGTTCGGTACCGCGCCTGATTCCCTCGCGCGATGTTCCCGAGATGGCGGTTGTGGGCAAGCCCGAGGTGAAGGTCGATGCTGTGAAGCTCGCCAAGGGAAACCCTGCGTTCACCGACGACTTTGAGATGCGGGGACTCCTCTACGCCAAGATGCTCTGGAGCCCTCACGCTCACGCCAGAATCATCGCTATTGACGACAGCGCCGCAGTCGCGCTCCCTGGTGTCCACGCCGTGCTCCACTATGGGAACAGCCCTCGTATCAAGTACGCGTCAGGCGGCCAGAGTTGGCCCAACCCTCATCCCCACGACCAAGTCAGCTTCGACAACAAGGTTCGTCACGTAGGTGACCGCGTGGCGGCCGTGGCCGCTGAGACGGAGGAAATCGCTGAAGCAGCAGTGGCTCTCATCGATGTCACCTATGAGGTGCTTCCCGCCATCTTCGATGAACGCGAAGCAATGCTGCCTGGTGCTCCAGTGGTCCATGACGAAGCCGACACCGAAGGCATCTTCGACCGCGACCGCAATATCGTGCACGAAATCAAGGCGGAGCGAGGAGATGTCGAAGCCGCGTTCGCTACGGCTGACCACATCTTCGAGCAGACATTCCGGGTCCATCAGGTTCAGCCCGCCCCGATCGAACCGCACATTTCGGTGGCGTGGATCGATGGCGACGAGCGAATGGTTATCCGCACCGCCACACAAGTCCCGTTCCACACCCGTCGGATGGTGGCCCCGCTATTGGACATGGAAATCAAGGACATCCGGGTCATCAAGCCCCGCATCGGAGGCGGGTTCGGCGCCAAGCAAGAGATGCTCATCGAGGACATCGTGGCGCTCCTTGCCAAGGCGACTCGGCGCCCCGTCCGTCTCGAACTTACCCGCGAAGAGGAATTCACCTCGAGCCGCACCCGCCATCCCCAGACCATCACCTACCGCACCGCAGTCGACAACGACGGCATGCTCGTGGCTCAAGATATGTATGTGCTTGGCAACACGGGCCCCTACGGCACCCACGCCTACACGGTGCAAACGGTGACAGGTCTACGCGGATTGAGCTCATACAACGCGCCCAACAAGCGGTTCCACTGCGATGTCGTCTACACCAATATTCCGGTACCGGGTGCCTACCGCGGCTATGGGGCACCCCAAGCCGAGTTTGCGCTCGAGTCTCACATGGAAGACATCGCCCGCGAGATCGGCGAAGACGTGATCGAGTTCAAACGCCGCAACTGGGTGAAAGTTGGATCCGAAATTGACATCGCGCCGCACCTCGGGGAGCGAGCCGTCGAGGAGGAAGAGCTTGACGAGTACCCCAGGGTCGGGTCCTCGGGAATCGAGGAGTGCGTGGCCCAATCCATGCGCGAGATCGAATGGCATCGGCGCGACGACCTCTCCTGGGTTCAGCCCGTGGACCGTCCCCACATCCGTCGTGGGATCGGCTTCGCCTTCTGCATGCACGGCACAGCCATCCCATTCCTTGACATGGGGGGCTGTTCGATCAAGATCAACGACGATGGCTCGTTCAACATGCTCGTCGGAGCAACCGACCTCGGCACCGGAGCCGACACTGTGTTGGGCCAAATCGCCGCTGAAGTGCTTGGCGTCCAACTCGACGACATCAAGGTGTATTCGTCCGACACCGACATGACACCGTTCGACACCGGTGCATATGCCAGTTCCACCACATTCATTTCTGGCACCGCCGCATTCCAGGCCGCAAAAGTCGTTCGTGATCGCGTCAAAGAACGGGCGGCGATGCTGCTCGATATCGACATCCCGTGCACGATCGAGCTTCGCGGCGGACGAGCCTACGCCCCCGATGGTCGTTCGGTCTCGATGGAAGACATCGCCCTCGACTCGCTGCATACGCAGGAACAAGAACAGATCATGGGCACGGCATCGCATGTGTCGCCCGATTGTCCGCCACCGTTTGCCGCCCAGATGGCAGAGATCGAAGTCGACATTGAGACTGGTCAAGTCACCGTAACCAAGCTGGTAATGGCCGTCGATTGCGGCGTCGCCATCAACCCCATCACTGCCAGTGGACAGGTAGAAGGCGGCATGCTCCAAGCGCTTGGTTATGCCCATTGCGAGGAATACGCCCTCGATGACGACGGACGAATGCTCAATGCTTCTTTCGGGCCCTACAAGATTTACAGGGCCGACGAGATGCCCGAAACCACAGTATTTCTTGTGCAGACGATGGAGGACAGTGGCCCATTCGGGGCGAAAGCGGTTGCGGAGATTCCCAAGGACGGGGTTGCTCCCGCGGTTCGTAATGCCATCCTCAATGCCACCGGCGCCGCCATTAACGAGCTGCCGTTCACCCCGGAACGGGTCTGGAACGCCATCCACACCCCATGACACTGATCCTTCCCGACTGGCTGATCACGGCTGCAGATAAACCACCCCAAGCCGGGTGGGGCCTCCGTATTTCGGGTGACGTAGTCAACCGGGCGGGCTCTCACGCAGAACTGCGGGCGGCTTTCCCCGACGACGACGTTGTGGAGGCATCCGGATCAATTCTTCTCCCTGGTTTCGTCAATGCCCACGTTCATCTCTACGGCACCCTCGCCCACGGCATTCCCGTCGACGATGCTCCCTCTGACTTCTGGAGCTTCCTCGAGGACTACTGGTGGCCCAAGGTCGAAGACGCTCTCGACGTCGAAATGATCACGGCTGCCACCGATTATGTGTGTGCCGAAATGCTCGGGTCCGGTATCACCTCCTTCTACGACATCCTTGAGGCCCCCAACGCGATCCCTGACGCGCTGCTCGCCCAGAAAGAGATCGTCGAGCGCCGGGGAATGCGAGGCCTTCTCAGCTTCGAGGCGACCCAGAGGGCCGGTGAGCGAATAGCGCGGCAAGGACTCGCCGAAAACGCCACCCTGATCGATTCGTGTGAACCGGGAGGTTTAGTCGGTGGTCTGATGTGCTGGCACACCACCTTCACGTGCTCCGACGCATTCATCACCGAAGCCTTCGGCCTCGCAGCTGATCGAGGAGTCCTGAGCCACGCCCACGTGAACGAGGGTATTCACGAGGGGCTGTGGTGTGCCGAAACAAATGGGCACCGCACGGTGGAGCACTATGACAAGCTCGGTGTTGCCGGCCCGTCGTTCCTCGCCAGCCAGTGCGTCCAGCTGTCCGATCGGGAACGAGAGCTACTCGTAGAGCGCGACGTCAAGATCACGCACATGCCACTCGCCAACTGCGAGGTCGGTGGCGGGATTGCTCCGATCCCCGAGCTGATCGATGCCGGGGCCACAGTGGGCCTTGGCAGCGACGGCTATATCAATGACTTCTTCGCGGTGATGCGCGGCGCTTTCCTCATTCACAAAGCGCGGCTCCAGGACCCTGGCACAATGCCCGCCGATCGAGTGCTCCACATGGCCACGCGTGGCGGAGCAGCCGCCCTCGGCCTGGAGCGTGTCGGTGCCCTCGAGCCGGGCTGGGCCGCCGATCTCCAGCTCGTCGACGCCTCATTACCTACCCCCCTCACCACCCACAATCTCCTCGAACAACTGATCCTCTGGCGCGACCATCATCATGTAACCGACGTGATGGTGGCCGGCACGTGGCGGGTCCGTGGTGGCGAGGTACTCAACACCGACATGGCTCGTCTTCGTTCTCGCACGAGCGAACAAGCCAAACGACTGTGGAACGGGTCATGATCGAAGAGTTGGCGGCAGCTGTCGCCCGAGGCGACTCGGTAGTACTCGCCACCGTCGTGCGGACCAGCCGTTCGGTTCCCCGCCGAGCGGGATCCAAGATGCTCGTGTTCGCCGACGGCCACACGATAGGCACCGTGGGTGGTGGGGCGATGGAGCATCGCGTGACCCTCGAGGCCGCCGAAATTCTCGCCGCAGGTCGCCCCCGACTCGTGTCATATGAGCTACTCGACCCATCCGCCGGTGATCCTGGTGTTTGTGGGGGCGACGTCGACATCTATATGGAGCCATACATGCCAATTCCGACATTGTTCATCGTGGGCGGCGGTCATGTTGGAAAGGCTGTCGGTGAGCTCGCCCACTGGCTGGGGTTCCGTTCGGTGATCTGGGACGACCGCAATGATCTCATCAATGAACTCGCCGACAATGATGCAATCGACGCCACCCTCTCGGGCGAGGCCGGTGCCGCCATTGCCGAATCGTCACTGACGGCGAACGACTCCATCGTCATCGTGAGCCGTGACGTCGCTCTCGACGTGGAAATGCTCCCGCTCGTGCTTCAGACGCCCGCAGGCTACGTGGGACTGATGGGCAGCAACCGGCGGTGGCAGACCACACGATCGAAGCTGGAAGAGATGGGTTCCACCGACCTAGATCTTTCCCGGGTCCACACCCCCATTGGCCTCGAGATCCATGCCGAGACCCCGGAGGAGATCGCGGTGAGCGTTCTGGCCCAGGTGATTGGCCATCGTCGTGGTGGCTGACTTCACCCGGTCACTTCTCGCATGGCCCTGTTCGCAGGACAGCTTCCAATGATCGCCAAGAGCATCAACCTGATTCCTGAGGCTCCGATCGCGGCGATGGTCGACCTCGCCGCGCACGCTGAAGATCTCGGGTTCGACCGGTGCTGGGTGTACGACGAAGGCCTCGCCACCCGCGACCTCTACGTGACCCTCAGTGCCATTGCCACTGCCACGTCGCGGATGCAGCTTGGCCCTGGGATCACCAACCCTTACACCCGCCATCCAGCTCAAACCGCGGCTGCTATTGCCAGCATCGACGAGTTGAGCGGAGGTCGAGGGTTCTTCGGGATCGGGGCCGGCGGCAGCCTCACTCTTGACCCACTCGGTATCGAACGACAGCGACCCCTCACTGCGGTCCGGGAGACCATCGATGCATGTCGAGAACTCTGGTCAGGTCGCCTCGTTGATCTCGACGGCACCCACGCCCAACTCCGATCAGCGCGTCTTGGATATGGCCGCCCCGACATCGAAATCTGGCTGGCTGGCCGCGGGCCAAAGATGCTTCGCCTGGGCGGGGCCCAGGCCGATGGTGTGATGCTCGACTTCATCCATCAGCCGTCAATCGGCGACTACACATCGCTTGTGGCTTCCGGTGCCCAAGAGTCGGGTCGTCGTCCGCGTATCTGCTACTCAACCGCGATCGCGACCTCTGACGCCGACTTCGAGTTCGTCCGACCCCACATGACCTACCGCCTCGTCGATGCTCCACAACCGGTCAAGGATGCTTTGGGGATAAGCCACGGTGCCATCGCTCGGATACGCGATGCCTTACGAGGCGGCATCCACGCAGCAGCAGAACACGTTCACGACGACTGGATCGAGCCGTTCGTGATCGTCGGCTCCCCCAACGACTGTGCGTCCGAACTGGCCGATCTCATCGAGCGGCACGGTTTCGAGGAATTCCTGCTCCCCATCTTTGACATGCCCGACCCGAATGCGTATCTGGCCCGCATCGCCTCTGTGCTCGACGGATTATGACCGGCCCGCAGCCCCGTATCGGGGAGCCGACTTACACGGTTCCCGCCCATGATCTTTTCGCCAACCGCACCCCAGAGATTGCTGAAGATGGTCCGCTCCCACCCCTGCTCGACCTCGAACCCGAGGCCGCCATCGACCCATCCGATGAGGCCTTGGTGCGAGTGGAGCATCCACGGATTCGGGTACTGTCCAACTATTGGCATGCGGGGTGGAGCACGGCTATCCCCACCACCTGGCTTCGACGGTCGACGTTTGAATGTCTGGTAGCGGTAGTCGAGTCTCTTCCGCCGACCTGGGGAATCGCCGTGTTCGATGCCTGGCGCCCAATCGAACTTCAGCGCCAACTCTTCGACGCATCCATCGAGTACCCGGGCCTGATGGCGTTGCCCTCTTCTGATCCGTCCACTCCCCCGCCACACCTAACCGGCGGTGCCGTCGACCTCACTCTCACACTCAACGGAACTCCGATCGCGCTCGGGTCAGGATTCGACGACACCACTGAACGGGCCCACGCTGCACATTTCGAGGACGAGTCCGGTCCCGACCGCCACCTGCGTCGAGCCCTCTTCCATGCGATGGCATCGCATGGGTTCGTCGTCTACCCCGAAGAATGGTGGCACTTCGAGTACGGCACGAGACGTTGGGCCGCGGTGAGCGGCGCCACACCGCGGTTCGGGCCTGCCGCTCCTCCTACCTGAATTCGCCGCCGTTACTCAGTTGGTTGGAAGTCGAACTCGGCAATCTCGCGAAGCTGTTGACACAAGAAATCGACCGACGAATCGAAGAGTGTCTCGCCCAACCCGGCGCTGGCACCAGTCGGATCACCGATGTGTCCAACCGTTCCGAAGTCGTTCGATAGCCAGCCAAATTGCACGGTCCCGCCGAACTTCACGTGCTCGTTGGCCGCCAACCACTCCGGAACGTTCCGCACTGCCTTCGACAGGTCGACCAGATCGGGGCGGAGATGCATCATCACCGACGTTTCACGAAGTCCGCCGTGGATACCCATCCCCAACTCTGTCTCAGAAGCCGCATCCGGGTCGGGGGCCGCGTATGCCGGAGGGATGAAGGGGTGAATGAGGAAGGTGAGCAACCCATGAGCCAGGCGCGCCTCGCGACACGCGACGTTGAGGAGCGTGCTGTTGCCTCCGTGGCCATTGAGGAAAACGACGCGGCGGACTCCGCTGAAGGCAAGACAGCGCGCAATATCGTCGAGTACACGAAGCATTGTGTCGTTCGAGAGCCAGATCGTTCCCGCGGACCAGGCATGTTCGTTCGACTTTGAATACGGCAATGTCGGCGCAACCCATACGTTGAGTTCATCCCCGAGTCGGTCGACTATTGCGTTGGCAGCCTCACTCGCAACAATGTGATCGACCGCTAGCGGGAGATGTGGCCCATGCTGTTCCACTGCACCGACTGGCACGATCACCGTCGCGTCAGAGCTCAGCACCCTGCTCGCATCCGGCCCCGACAACATTTCTAGGAATCCAGCCATGGGCAGACCTTAGCCGCAAGGCAGCCCCCGCAAAATTCGACAATTGTGCGACAGCGAGACGGAGTGTGCCTACGATCGCAGCATGGAGCTTCGGAGCTGGATCACGGATGATCTCATGTCGCTCAGCAACCGCGTAGAAAATGGCGTGCTAAATATCATCCCGCCTGAACGTATGGCAGAGCGCGTAGACGACGGTGGTATCGCCCCGGTATACGCGCTCTGGCACGCTGCCCGCCACCAAGACGTGGCGGTGAACAGCGTGTTGAGGGGAACCGACCAGGTTCTGACGAAATGGGGCGAGCGAGTCGGAGCAACCGAGGCCACATGGCGAGGACTCGCCGAAGCCGAGGATCTCGATCTCGTCCCTCATCTCGCGCCGCGAGCAGTCGGTGACTATTACCTCGCCGTCATTGATGAGACGCTGCGATGGGTAGCCGACGCCGACCTGAGCGTTCTCGATACGACTCCCAACTCCACCGCCGCCCTCGCAAAGATCGGCACGCCAACTGACCAGTTCGACTGGCTCTACACCATGTGGGACGGGAAACCTGGCTACTTTTTCTTGGCGTGGGAAGCAGTCGGTCACGGTTACAACCACCTGGGCGAACTCGTGGCCGTCCGCAACCGAATGGGCCTCAGCCCGTTCTGAGCGGCGAAACGATATCTAACAAAAGGGCAGCGGTCCAGGAAAATCGATCTGACCCATGGCCTTCGCCTGTCGCAGGGTCGAAGTATTCCCAAAAGCCAGCGCCGGAGATCAGCGAGATAATGCCATCGCGCAACTGTTCAGCGAGCACCTCAGACCCGACCGTTTCGAGTCCGCTCGCAACCAGCCACGTGATCTGGACCCAGGCGGGCCCCCGCCAGTAGCGACCAGACTCAAACGCATGATCGGACAGGGCAACGGTCGGTAAAACTGAACCAGAGGGGCTGGCGCCCACCAGGAACTCTTGCTCCAAAACAT
>JABIQM010000048.1 GCA_018699415.1 Acidimicrobiaceae bacterium | reverse complement strand
GGTGATCTTGCTAGCGAGATCGCTGCTGGTTCCAAGATCGCCAGGCGCACTGCCGTCGTCGGCGCCGAGGGCGGAAGCCTTGATTCCGACACGGAATGCCGGATCCAGGCTGCGACCGGGGGTGGCCAAGCCCTCCCTGACTCGCTACAGCAATCGATGGGCGGCGCATTCGGGGCCGATTTCTCCGGCGTTCGGCTACACGTCGGCCCTGAGTCCGACCAACTCAACGAGCGCATCCAGGCACGGGCGTTCACGGTTGGGTCCGATGTCTTCGTCCGCCGGTCCGACTATTCACCAGGGTCGCCGGCAGGTCAGCACCTGATCGCCCACGAACTGGCCCACACGGTGCAGCAGGGCGGTGCGCCCGTGCAGCGCTCTGCCCCTGAAGTAATCCGACGAAACACAGCCATGCAGGTCGTGAACAGCGTCCGCCACAAACTCGACACCTCCCGTGGCGCCAGCCTGAACATGTTTGACCCTGACCAGTTCACGAAAGCGACCTACACGCGTTTTCACAAACGCGGCGCTGCAGTGAAGGCGGTAGACAAATATCTCGCGATTTGGGTGGCCACGAAGCCGACCGAATACGCCAACCTACGCAAGCTCGCATTGCAGATCCAGTACGCGTGTGAGCAGTGGATCCTTGACCACTCGGCTCAGGACACCGCCGATGGCGCTCCGATGAAGCGCGGCGAAGAGGCGTCGAATGAGTGGCTGATCGATCCAGCACGCAAGGGGCGCTTTGCCGGCATGGTTGCCATGCTTGAGGCAACCAATAAGAAGATCACCTACCTCAACCGAATGCTTGACGAGGAGGGCTCCGATAGCGCCGAGTTACTTCAGGGCATGCAGAACGCTGGCGACATCAGCAAGGAGCACAAGAAGCTGCAGGTCAAGTACGAAGGCGATCCGGCGTCCTCGCTGGCCAAGCTCGGGACGCTCGTAGATATGGCGGCGCCAAACGCAGGCGACTCCTCCGAAATTGAGATGGCGTTCAGGTGGCCGGTCGAACCCTCCGGAGTCGCATTCGTCGGCGGCACTCTGCGCTTGAAAGCGCAGAACTCATCACCGCCCGGATCCACCACAGGTGCGCAAGCGCACAAGAACCTGCTCGCCCGCATGGAAGTCGTCTTCACCTTCGGTGCTCAGGGCATAAACATCGGCAAGATCCAGGCGGAGATCGGCGGCTATATCGAAAGCTCGGCCAAAACCGGTCGCGAGTGCATGATCCTCATGTCGTACGCGCTGTTCCGGAAGTTCCGCGAGAGCTATGTGATGCCTCGCGGGGCTACCAACTATCTCTGGGGCGGCCGCACCGGAAAGTTCGGCGCACTCAAGGCCGAACGTTGGGGCAGGGAGGTCGAGTCCGAGGTCATCGGCGAGAACACCGGTGCCTATGTGCAGACCGGCGTCATCGGCGCACTCAGCGGAGATGTCAAAGCCGGCAACGACACGATCGGTGGCGGCATCGCTGCCAAGGCTCGGGTTGGTTCAGGCACTCGCTATGACAAGGAGTCAATCGAATCTGTCAAGCAACTGGGTGCCCGAAACCAGAAGCGCAAAGCGAACAACCTCTCGTCGACGCAGAAACAGCTGGGGAAAGATGTTCGATTCCGCGCGTTTGAAATCGAAGGAAACATCGGACCGTTCAACGGGACATTCAGTATCAAACACCAGTGGCAGACGGCGAAGGCGGGGGGTGCCATTGACGGGCACGAGCGGACGTTGGTCGCGGCCGAAATCGAGTTCAAGGCCGGGGCAAAGGTGCCCAACGTCGGCGGCGACGAGCTCGGTGAACGAATCGCCGGGTGGGCCACCGAAGGTGTCAGGACTCTCGTGTCGAAGGTGCGAGCGGTGGTCGAAGCCAAAGCCGACAAGAGCGATACACGCCCAGCGCTCACGCAGGCTCAGTTCGATGCGCTACCTGTCGAAGAACAACAGAAACACCTAGAGATGAAGACCGAACAGGAAGCACGAGAGGCACGTAATGGCTCGCTGAAGGGTGAGGGTTTTGGCACCGTCATGGACGGACTCGACCAGCTCCGCAACATCAAAGGCATCGAGTCACTCGCCAACCCGGGCGCCTCCCCAACCACATGGCTGGGTGGCGGCGCCGACAGCACGTTGAAAAACAACGCCTCATTCGTCGAGGCCGCAGGCAAGCGAAGCCTCCAGTCAACGGTTGGACTTCAGATTGCCATCGGTGGCAACCTCATCGAGAAGAAGTACATGTTGTCGATCAACTTCGAGAAGGCGCGGGAGTTCAAGATCCCGATGTTCCTCGACATCACGCAAAAGGCAACCAGTCGCCTTGTGGCGTTCACCAACGACACCGATGACGACAAGTGGCGTTTCACGTGAGCGAATCCATACGCTTCATCGGCGATTTCGGCGCGGTCGAAACGACAGTTTCCGAACTCGGGCCAACCAACGAGGTCGGCATCCGTGTATGTGTCGATCTCACGGCCGACACGCTCCAGGCGGCCTACGACCTCGAGGCATTCGATCTTCCGGCCACGATTCCCGGCGGTGATGTACCTGGTGTCGATCCGTCGAAACCGATCACCGTTGAGCTTCGACTCCTTGATGAGTACGAAGTACTGTTGGCGGCGTCAAGCCGAGAACCTGGCGTGCTTGTCGGTGACATGGTCGGGCTCACCCAGGCCAAAGCCAGACATGTATTGCTCGATCCGGGTGCATCGCAAGTGGCCACCGTGCGTCAACAAGGCAAGCGACGCAAGCCTGGGCTCTTTCTCACAACACTGCATGACAGTCGCCCGCCTACCTCGTTGGCCGAGACCAACGACGAAGGCGATCTAAATTCCGCCTTCGATCCTGTGACCCACGACTCGCTTGCTGGACTGATCGCAGCCTTCGTTTCTGAAGAAGCGGGAGTCGAGCAAATGGGCGATGCCAACTGGCGGTTTCCATTCGTCAGCGAGCACGGCGAGTTCAGCGTCTTCGTCGCCGCCCAAGATCACGTTCTGATCTGCGCTGCCACCCGGATTGAGGCGGTACCCAAGCACCAAATCGCCCAGGTGCGCGAATTGGCCGCCGATCTGAATGGCGAGATTGTTACCGCATCGTTCGACTGCGATCGAATAGAGGGGATCGTTGGGGCGAAGGCTGCACTCGATACCGAAGATGTCTTCGTCGACGGTGTCCTCATCGGCAATGTCATCGGTGCCGCAGTCGCAGCAATGGCCCGGTTCCTGCCGGCTATCGACGCCATTGCCAGCGGTGAACTCAACATCGCCGATCTGCGCGACGCTCCGGACCCCAGCGACATCCCGGCGATCAATCTCGAGAACGCATCCCCCGAAGACGTCGAAGCATTCCTCGCTGACCAGTTCGACGAGTAAGTAATGCTGGGGTCTATCCCCCTTCGTTACTTCAGAGCGTCGAAAAGCATCTCGAAGAAATGATCGCTCGGATAGTGGGTGACGATGTCGACGTTGGGGGTGGCGCCGGTGGATCCGATCTTGTCGATCGACATCGCCCCACGCTGTAAGCCGTCACCGAACATGACCTCGACATGAAGGCGAGAGATCTCGGCTACCGACGGGTCTATGGCGTGCGCCATGGCGATCGGGTCGGGAAGATCGTCACCTTCGAGGCCTATCCCCATAGCGAAACGGCGCACGGCCTGGGCGACATCGCGAGAAAACGCGGCCATCGGCGTGCCGAGTGCGTCACGCTCGTGAAAGCGGTCCTGGGTGACCACGGCCGAGGTGATCGACACGTCCCAGCCCACGAACTCCAGCGGCATGCCTGAAGCAGTGACGATCGACGCAGCCTCGGCATCGGCCCAAAAGTTGAACTCCGCCATGGCGGTGACATTGCCCGGCCCCTGCACGCCGGTGCCACCCATGACGACCACTCGTCCAACGGCGTCGACGATTTCTGGAGCCCGCAACAAGGCGGCCGCAATATTGGTCAGCGGGCCGAGGCAGACGAGGGTGATCTCTCCGGGCGACCCCAGGATCGTGTCGACGATGACGTCCACGCCACGACCGTCGGCGGGCGTGCGGCCGTGCAGTGGGAGCCCGCAATCGCCCATCCCGTCCTCGCCATGCACCTCGGACGCGGTCTCGAGGGTGCGCATTATCGGTTTGGCCAGTCCTGCATGAACAGGAGTTTCCTCGCCGCACAACTCCACGACATAGAGCGCGTTCTGCACTGCCTGGACGAGGCCAACATTGCCGGCAACCACCGTCAACGCCTCAACATGAACGTCGGGTTGGCGTAGGGCCATGACGATAGCGATGGCGTCATCGCTCGCAGTATCGGTGTCGATCAGGAAACGGCGCATCCAGCAGACCCTAATGGTCGACTCGCCGATGGCCTAAACATGACTAGCGAAGCCTGCACGTGACCGCCTACGTTGGAAGTTGCGACCGCGTTACGTAGTGGTGTTCGCGCGTAAGGAGGGATCCGTTGATGATGACGAGCCTCGGTCGGCTGGCTGTCGAACGCCGCCGTGCGGTCCTCATCGTGGCTGCTCTTGCGTTCGTCATCTCCATTGCTCTCGGCGGAGGTATCGCCGAGCGTATGGGTCACGGTGGGTTCGACGACCCCGACAGCGACTCTGTTCACGCTCGCGCCGAACTCGACGAGCGATTCGACACCGGCTTCGCTGACCTGATCGTGCTTGCCACCGTGCTGCCCGCTGACACCACCGTCGACAGTCCGGACGCCGTAATCAATGGCCTCGCACTGACCGACGAAATCGCCGCCATCGCCGGCACCGACGACGTTGTC
>JABIQM010000049.1 GCA_018699415.1 Acidimicrobiaceae bacterium | reverse complement strand
GTCGGACACGGCCCGAGAGCGCATCAAACCCGTGCCTCAGTCGTGGTATCTCGACCTCAACATGATCGCCGCCTACGTGAGCTCCAACGGTGGTGCTCGGGCGTACCACCACACCGCACCCATCTCGATGATCTTCTCCTTGCACGCCGGGCTTGGCGCCGTGCTCGATGAAGGGATCCTTGAGGTGATCGCTCGCCATGCCGCATGCGGCGAGGCGATCCAGACCGGCGTACAAAACCTTGGCCTTGAACTGTTCGCGGCCAAAGGACACCGGCTACCCCAACTCACATCGGTGTGGGTTCCCGAGGATCGCCTGCCCGGCAGCGCTACCGAAGCCGACGTGCGTTCCCTGCTCTTGAGCCGCTACGGGATCGAAATCGGCGGGGGTCTCGGACCAGTAGCGGGCAAGGTCTGGCGCATAGGGTGCATGGGCAACACCGCTCGTCTCCGAAATGTTGAACTGCTTCTCGGAGCGCTCGACGAAATTCTCGACTGACCACAGGAGCATCATGACGAGAGTCGCCATCATCGGGGCAGGACCTAGCGGTCTCGCCATGCTCAGGGCGTTCGCCTCCGAACGAGACAAGGGCGGCGACATTCCCGATCTCGTTTGCTACGAGAAACAGTCGGACTGGGGCGGACTGTGGAACTACAGCTGGCGAACCGGTCTCGACGACCACGGCGAGCCGGTACACAACAGCATGTATCGCTACCTATGGTCGAACGGACCCAAGGAATGCCTGGAGTTCGCCGACTACTCATTCGAAGAGCACTTCGGCAAGCCGATCGCTTCCTATCCGCCTCGTGCGGTGCTCTGGGACTACATCAAGGGTCGGGTCGAGAAGTCCGACGTTCGCAAATACATCCGCTTCGAGAACTCGGTGCGCCACGTCACCTTCGACGAAGATACCGAGCAATTTCAACTCGTCGCCCATGACCATGCGAGCGACACGGTCACCACTGATACCTTCGACAACGTCGTCGTTGCATCCGGTCACTTCTCGGTGCCGAATATGCCGCACTTCCCGGGCTACGACACGTTCGGTGGCCGCATTCTCCACGCGCATGACTTCCGCGATGCGCTCGAGTTCGCCGGCAAGGACCTCATGCTTATCGGCTCAAGCTATTCGGCGGAAGACATCGGGTCTCAGTGCTGGAAGTACGGGGCAAAGTCCATCATTACGTCTTCACGAGCCGGCACCATGGGTTTCAATTGGCCCGATAACTGGACCGAGAAGCCGATTCTCACGCACGTCGACGGCAATACCGTGCATTTCGCCGATGGCACCAGTGCTGAGGTCGAGGCCATCATTAGCTGCACCGGCTACAAGCACCACTTCCCCTACCTTGAGGATGATCTTCGCCTGATCACCGGAAATCTGTTATGGACCGACGGCCTCTACAAGGGAGTCACATGGCAGCGCAATCCGAAACTCTTCTACCTTGGGATGCAAGACCAGTACTACACATTCAATATGTTCGACGCTCAGGCCTGGTTCGCACGAGACATGATTCTCGGCCGTATCGAGACCCCCGACCAGGCCACCATGGAGGCCGATAGTCAGCCTTGGCATGACCGAAATGCCGCATTGGCCGATGCCTACGAGGAAATTGACTTCCAGGGCGACTACACGCAGCACCTCGTCGACCTCACCGACTATCCCGACTTCAACATCCCAGCCGTCAACGCCATGTTCAAGACGTGGAAAGGCCACAAAGGCAAATCGATCATGGAGTATCGCGACTGGGGGTTCACCTCAACACTGACTGGTACGCAAGCACCGGTGCATCACACAAAGTGGGCCGAGGCGCTCGATGACTCGATGGACAGCTACTTGGTCATCGGCGACTAAACAGTCGTACCCTGACATCCTCTCGCTGGCTGCTAAAAGGTCGTTCAATGCACTCTGACAATCTCTCTGTTGCACCTGCGCTCGCCGAGTTCGTCAGGTCAAAACTTCTCCCAGGGACAGGCGTTGAACCCGACTCATTCTGGGTTGGGTTTGAGGAAATCATCGCCGAGCTCGGCCCGCGCAATACCCAGCTTTTAGATCGTCGAGTCCAGCTACAAGAACAGATCGACCAGTGGCACAGAGACCACGAGGGCCACGAAGTCGACGCCTACGCGGATTTCCTACGAGAAATTGGATACATCGACTACGTCAGCGATGACGTTTCAGTAGCGACAGAACACGTCGACGTAGAGATCTCGAGCATCGCTGGCCCTCAACTCGTGGTTCCGCTCGACAACTCCCGGTACGCGCTGAACGCCGCCAATGCCCGGTGGCGCAGCCTCTACGACGCGCTCTACGGAACCGACGTGATCGACGGCGGTAGCGGCTGCAGCAGAACGGCGAAGTACAACCCCATTCGAGGGGAACAGGTCATCAGGTACGGTCGAGATTTCCTCGACCGCCACTTCAGTCTTGACCGCGCCAGCCACCACTGGATCACCAGCTATTTCGTCGAGAACGGCGACCTCAAGACTCGCAGCGGCGATGGCACGGTCAGCACCCTCCTGCGGCCGGAACGATTCGTGGCCTATACCGGCAACCCGGCATCCCCCGACTCAATTCTGCTGCGCAAGAACGGACTCGGCTGCGAGATCCACTTCGGCGAAGGCCTATTCATCGGGCGGCGCGACCACGCCAACATCTACGACATCCTTCTCGAGTCCGCAGTCACCGCGATCATGGACTGCGAGGATTCGGTGTGCGCTGTGGACCTCGACGACAAGCTCGTGGTCTATGGAAACTGGCTCGGTCTCATGAAAGGAACGCTCACACGGTCGTTCACCAAGGGCGCCGAGACGGTCCATCGCGCGATGGACTCAGATCGAAGGTTCACGGCGGCCGATGGCAGTGGCGAGCATGTCGAACACGGTCGCTCCCTCATGCTGGTGCGAAATGTCGGACCACATCTGACCACCGACATCGTCACCTACAAGGGTGAACCAGTTCCCGAGACAATGCTCGACGCCCTCATCACATCGGCAGCAGCGCTGCACGATCTCAATGGGTCGGGTGAGTTCCGAAACTCCCGAGCTGGTTCGGTGTACATCGTCAAACCAAAGATGCACGGCCCCAACGAAGTCGCGCTGGCCTGTGAACTGTTCAGCCGCGTCGAATCCGTGCTGGGCCTCGCTCCCAACACGCTCAAGATGGGGATCATGGACGAGGAACGGCGGACGTCGCTCGGCCTGAAGGCGTGCCTTGAGCATGCCCGCAAGCGGGTTGTCTTTATCAACACTGGTTTCCTCGACCGCACGGGGGATGAGATCCACACGGATATGGAGGCCGGCCCAGTTCTTCCCAAGGGCGAGATGAAGGGTGCAACCTGGCTTCAAGCCTACGAGAACTCCAATGTCGATACAGGGCTTGCCTGTGGCCTCAAGGGCCGTGCCCAGATCGGCAAAGGCATGTGGGCCATGCCGTCAGAGATGGCCGAGATGGTGAAAACAAAGATCGCGCACCCGCTTTCCGGTGCGAACTGCGCGTGGGTGCCATCGCCCACCGCAGCAACACTTCACGCCATTCACTATTTCCTGCTCGACGTAGCCGACCGCCAACGCGACTTGATCGACCGGCCTCGACAGCGCGTCAACAGCATGCTCGCAATCCCCATCCTGGCCAAAGATCGCGTGCTCTCGACGAAAGAAATTGAGCGAGAACTGGAAAACAACGTGCAAGGCATATTGGGCTATGTGGCACGGTGGGTGGGTCAGGGCGTTGGTTGCTCAACCGTGTCCGACATAGATGACATTGGGCTCATGGAGGATCTCGCAACCCTTCGAATCTCCTCGCAACATGTCGCAAACTGGCTGCACCATGATGTCGTAACCGAAGACCAGGTCCGCTCCACGATGCAGCGAATGGCGGCGATCGTCGATCAGCAGAACGCCAGCGAAGCCAGCTACCAACCGATGGCGCCTGACTTCGAGAAATCGATTCCGTTTCAGGCATCGCTTGACCTGGTGCTAGATGGACGGGCGCAACCCAATGGCTACACCGAGGCGACCCTTCGTGGTCATCGCCGCGCCATGAAAGCGAAATTGGCGTAACGTCAGAGACGTGGGTGTCGTAATTTGGGCGGACGAACGAGTCCGATTTGTGCTGATCTTGCTTCTCGTCGCTGTTCTTGGCCTCACGTTTTGGGAGACTCGCGAGCGGCAGTTCGAGCCCAAAGCCACTCGATGGTGGCTTACTTTTGTCCTACTTACTCACGCATTTGGCTATCTGCTGCTGCGGGGCTACACCATCTACGCAGACCGCAAGACTCGATGATCGCTCGTTGGCGTGCTACCGAAACTCGATGGAAAGCGCTGATCCTCCTGGGCGGAGCGCTCGTCATCCTCGGTCTCTCCGGACGCTACGGCTC
Organism: Acidimicrobiaceae bacterium; assembly: GCA_018699415.1. Classification (GTDB taxonomy): domain Bacteria; phylum Actinomycetota; class Acidimicrobiia; order Acidimicrobiales; family Aldehydirespiratoraceae; genus JAACCU01. Next base: position 758 of record JABIQM010000049.1, on the reverse strand, counting down.
CACCACCGATCTTGAGATTAGCAAGGTTAAGGCGGTCGAAATCGGCTCGGAGTACCTTGATTTCGAGCCGGAGATCACGGAGAGTCGAATTCTTCGACAGGGGTTCTTCCGCCGCCCCGTGTGGGCCGTGAACTTCCGCATCCCTGATCCCGCCGATCCCCGCAACGAAACTCTGCGCCAACTCGTCGTTGAGGTTGATGCCGTGACCGGCGACGTTCTGCGGATCGGTGATGACGGAGCCGACGAGCCAGCCAGCGGCTGACGTTTTCTGCTCAAGCGCTGTTGAGCGTGGTCACATCATATCTACATATCTACCCTGACGGGAGCTTCTTTATGTCTACCCTGGCGGGAGCTTCTTTACTTGTGGTACGGTCCGCCTACGTGTGACGGGGGTCACACGCATAACCAAGGGAGGCTCGCACATGATGGTGCTAGGCCAAGAAACTGTTGACCTTACGTCGACGGTATTCACCGAGGCGTACTACTTCTTCACCGTGGCCATTATGTGGCTGTTGCACGTTGGCTTCATGACATACGAAGCGGGAGTAAGTCGCCGCAAGAATGTTATGGCTACGGCTATGAAGAACATTCTTACAATCGCGGTAGTTACCCCGACGTTCTACTACCTCGGATGGTGGGTTTACTTCTGCTTTGAAGAAGGAATCCTTCCGACCGGGTCAGCCGACGGAGCGAATAGTGTCGGATCGGCGCTCTATTTCTGCGGCGACGGATACGGGCTTCCATGGGACGGCTCGATG
>JABIQM010000226.1 GCA_018699415.1 Acidimicrobiaceae bacterium | reverse complement strand
TCGTTGGTATTGCGAGCCATGCGGCTCCAGCAACCAATGCTCGATGCACTCCCCGACCCGGATCGCGCCCACTCCACGGCTCGTTCGGAATCGGCTGCAGAACTCCTCTGCGCGGAGATGACCACAGGGGGCTTACCGATCGACGAGGAGGAAGCGCTCCGACTCATAGGTGAGTTCGCCGGGCCCCGCGCCGCATCTGCGCTCGATGAAGAGCGAATTCGCGAAGAGCGTGACGAGGAAGTTCTCGTCCATCTCACACCACGCCAACCCGTCAACCTGAGAAACCCGGCCGAGGTGAAGGCCATGCTGCGCCGGCAGGGCCACGAACTCCCGGACACTCGAGCCTGGCGCCTTGAGCAGTTGGGCGACACGGACCCTCTGATCCCGGCACTATTGAAGTGGCGTAAGGCTGAACGAATCTCCACCACCTACGGGTACGGCTGGATCGATGAACATGTGCGGGATGGGCGTCTTCGCGGTGGCTGGGCAAGTTCTGATGGGGCCGCCGGTCGAATGACCGCATCTGCTGGGTTGCACAACCTGCCCGCCGCAATGCGCTCGCTCGTCAAGGCTGAAGACGGCTATGTCTTCGTTCGTGCAGATCTCGGTCAGATCGAGCCCCGGGTGCTTGCATCGGTCTCGGGCGACGCGGCGTTGATCGCCGCGACCCAAGGGGATGACTTGTATGAGCCGATCGCCTCTCGCCTCGGCGTTACTCGCGACATTGCCAAAGTCGCCGTTCTCGGTGCCATGTACGGGGCAACGACTGGCGAGTCTGCCCCCGCGCTGGCAGGCCTAAACAAGAACTATCCCGTGGCCATGGGTCTCCTCGAAGAGGCGGCGGAGGCCGGACGCAAGAACCAAGATGTCTTCACCAGCGGTGGTCGCCGGGTGCGAATGTCGAGCACCACTCCTGGCGATGGCGACCTCGATCGGGCCGTGGCTGCGGCTGCAGCGCGGGGGCGCTTTGCCCGTAATGCGATCGTGCAAGGGGCAGCGGCAGAGTTCTTCAAGGTGTGGGCAATCACGGTGCGTCGTCGAGGTCGCGCCCTGGCGGCCGAAGTCGTCCTCTGCCTGCACGACGAACTTCTGGTCCACGCTCGCGTGGACCACGCCAGCGAGGTAGCGGCACTCGTGGCCGATGCCATTGGCGAGGCCGCCCACTATTGGTCGCCTGATCCCAACGTTCGATTCTCAGCCGACGTGAGCGTCATCAAACACTGGTCCGAGGCGAAATGATGCACGGTCGCGGTCGAACCAATACTCTTGCGGTCGAAACCGAGTGACGGGAATAGGACCATGATCGGACAAGCAGAAGCCTGGCGGATGGGTGCGGACACGTGGACCGCGCTGACCGACGCGATGGGCGACGACCATTGGGACAAGCCGTCGACGTGCGACGAATGGACAGTACGTGAGCTGGTTGATCACACCCTTTACTGGCAGGGCATGGCCGGGCGCCTCCTGAGCGCCGGTACTCAAAAGGGTGACGACTGGAACACCCTTCACACCGCAATCTCAGCGGCGCTAGATGATCCAACCCGCCTCGAAGGGAACGACGAACGGTTCAGCGACATGCCCCGGCATCGGGTGTTCGGCCTGATGCTCACAGACCTCCTGGTTCACTCCTGGGACCTCGCCACCTCGATCGGGGCCGAGATCGCGCTACCGGAAGAAGCGGCCGAAGCGGCCATGTTCGGGCTCCAGCGAATGCCCGTCGAGATGCTTCGCAGCCCAAACATGTTCGGCCCCGAGGTTGAAGTCGCGGCTGATGCCAGCGCACAAAATAAGCTGATCGGCTTCGTCGGGCGCCAGCCGTAACAATCAGCGAACACGAACTTCGAGCACCTCGAAGTCATCGGAGACGTCCGTTAGTGCGTAGCTCTCGTGTGGGGCGAGAGTAACGCCATCGCGCGCAACGAGTGAATGGGTCTCGTCGTTGCGGTGAAGTGCGGCGCTCCCGGAACGAACGAACCAGAACAGGAACTCGTGCTCAGCTAGATGACGGGGCAGATCGGCCCCGGACTCCGCTCTCACGATCCCCACTTCAGCCAGCCCACTCGTCGCGCCGTCGATGCCGAAGTCGAGGTAGGAAAATCCCTCGAAACGCCAGGGCGAAGCGGTCGCAGTCGCCCCCCGATGCCAAACGAACCGTTGGCCGCCAAAGTCGCGGTTCCGATCGATTGTGGTTGTGGGCAGCTCAAGGTCGTGATCTCGGAAGGTGTCATGCGCTGCCGGTGAACCAATCTCCACCACCTCGAACGCATCCGACGTCTCCAACACGCGATGGCGGATGTGCGGAGGCTGCAGCACACAGTCCCCTGCCTCGAAGCGAAAACTCGGCCCCTGATCCTCGTAGACGAGGTCTGCCCAGCCCGCGTGACAGAAGATCATCTGGAAGCGGATCTGATGATGATGGACATAGTCGAGCACCGGTCCACCGTCGGGAATCCTGATGTGGCTGGCGATATAGCGACCACCCTGTCGCTCGGGGATGAGATCGCGGTATTGCATCCCGGCCCGGCCTGCGCCGAAGACGGCGTCGAGTGCCCGGTCGTGCACGAACTCCGGGCGATTCTCTCCCAGGAGCATCGGCGCATCGCCCCGGATGAACTCGACCACCGTGCCATTGGGGGCAACCAGCCGCGACTCGGCTGGGATCTCCATGACCGGAATCCGTAGCCCACTCGCGCCCGAAGGCAGGGAGCGATCCAGACGCACCGACACACCATGCCCCTCAAGCACTGCAACCGACGGGTCATCAGCGGGCTGAAGCATCACCATCCTGAAACCGGCCTTGCTCGTGAACCAGTCGACTGTGGGTTCGAGTTCATCACACCCGATCACAAACTGCGGCGCCTCAAGATCCATCCTGGCTACCTCCTGTGTCGTTCGAGTAGGTGCGAGGTTGCCAGCCTCGCCGAGGATGCTGCACCCTCTGTACCAATGGTCCCTGGAGCCGTGCAGCCGTCACCAACGTTGTACAGACCTCGGATGGGCGTGGTCACTGGCATCGTGCGTCCCACCCACCGATGCATTCCCGGAGAACGGCCTCGATGCATGGCCTTGACAACGAACTCTGCCTCCTCGAGCACACCTGGAAAGTTTTGTTCCAACTCGGCAAGGGTGTTGTCGAGTTCGCCTTGATAATCGACGTTGGCCGAGTCGACGGGCGCGCCGTACGCGGTGTGGAGATGTCGACCAGGGGGCGCTATGTGCGGTGAGATGTTGGATGGGATCTCTAGATAGATCAGATTTGTGTTGTTCCCGAGCACCAGGCTGCCGTCGAGATCGTCGATCAAGGGTCGATCCATCAGAAAGCTCACATGGAAGATGGTTGCGGCGTGGTCCTGCGTACGAAGCCGAGCGATGTAACTGGACTCGAACGCGTCGTCTCCGCCCGCAAGCTCAACCGTTCGATCGGGCCCAGTGTTGGAAAGTACGTAGTCGGTAGAGATAACGCGCTCCTGGCCGTCTGTGACCACCCGAACACCAACGACGCGATTGTTCTCAACGACGATCTCGTTTACCTGTGTGCGGCGCAGGATTGTGGCTCCATGGCTTTCCAGTCCGCCAGCCAGCGATGCCATCAGATCACCGTTGCCTTCGGCGGCGAGTCCGAACTGACTTCCCTTGCTGCTCCCTTTCAGGAACTGAAAGAAGGTGCCGGCTCCCATCTCATGAATCCCAACGCCCATGAGTGCGGCCGTGTAGCCGTTGAACAGACTCTTCACCTTCTCGTTGTCCGTGTACTGATCGAGCCATTCCCGCATCGTGATCGAGTCAAGGGGCGTCCACCAGCCCATGGCCTCGCGGAACCGGGCGAATAACGCCTGTGCCTGATCAACGTCCCCTTCAAGGGCGAACTCAATCATCCCGTAGAGCCCTCCGCCGCCCGGCGGAAGGTCATAGTCGCCATGCGCAAGGCGATATCGCATGCGCCCTGTGGTGTCGATCATGTTCATCTCGGCTCCAACAGCGTCGAAGGCTTGCCGTATGGCGCTCCCTGGCCCCATCGGGATCATGATTGCACCAGTGGTCACAACGGCATCCCGGCGAACGCGGTGAGACGCTCGTCCCCCGAGATGACGGGATCGTTCAAGAACTGCGACCGTGAGGCCCGCACTTGCCAGCCACGCCGCACTACACATTCCGCCGATCCCTGAGCCGATAACGACGACATCGAAGCGCTCGACTTCTCGGCAGCTTTGGTCGTCGCCCATACGTGTTCCTTATCGTTCTGAGATGCGAGGGTCTAACGCACGAGTCAGAATATCGACGATCGCTCCCAGGGTCACAAACACCACCACCATGTATGTCGTGAGTGCCAGTATCAGGTTCAGATCGCGATTGATCGTGGATTCAAACAGCAGCCGACCAAGCCCTCCAATGCCGAAAATGAGCTCGATGACAACAGCCCCGGACAGCATCGAGCCAATGTTTAGCCCAACGATGTTGAGCAGCCCGAGCGACGCGGGACGAAGAGCGTGGCGAAACAGTATGAAACGGGTGCTGAGGCCCTTACCCACCGCGCTCACGATGTAGTCCTGTTCCAACACCCTGAGAACGTCTGCGCGCACGATCCGTCCGATCGCTCCAAACTCGGCCAACACGAGTGAGACGACTGGCAACACGAGATGTCGAAGATGATCACTCAGCGACACTGTGGGCCGAACCCACGTCGCTGCCGGCAGCCACCCCAGTTCAAGTGCGAATAGCCATATCAGAACGTATGGGGTGACGAAGATCGGGAGCGCCTGTGAGAGCCCAAGTACACCATCAATCAACCGCCCAGCCCGCCGGCGCGACCAGGCTGCGGCAAGAAGTCCCATTGGAACGCCAATCAAAAGAGTGGCAACGACGCCAACCAGCATGAGCTCACCCGAAATCGAAAGCCGCGGCCCGACCAGATCCCACACCGACGCACGCTCCCGCATCGAAAATCCAAAGTCGCCCTGGATTGCGTCGAGCATCCAGCTCAACCAGCGCTGCATCACGTTCGTGTCCAGATGAAAGATCTCGACGAGTGCCTGATCTCGTTCGGAGTTGGGGTTGGGTCCAGCTGGGAAGACGACGGCTCGGAAGCCGCCCGAGATCGATACCTCAATCAGCAAAAAAACTGCCAGAGTCGTACCGGCCATAGTCCCCGCAAGGCGCAGAACGTAGCGTGCGATGCCCTTCGCCAATCTCCAGGCAAAGCCAGCTCCAACAACCTGACCCATCGACGTCCCCCTGTGTTCAGTCTCGCGCGGTCTGCTAGGTCTTATGCAGTTGGATATCCGCGTTAAAGGACTTGACCTGTGACCACTGATCTCTACGAAGCGATGAGCACCCTACGCGCAGTGCGCCGACTCCGAACCGATCCCATTCCCGATGACGTGATGGACCGGGTACTTCAGGCTGCGTGCTGGGCGCCAACCGGCGGAAACCAGCAACCCTGGAAGGTCATTGTTGTGACCAGTTCGGACCTCAAGGCTGGCCTACAGGACATCTATCGGCCCGAGTGGCAGCGTTATGCGAAGGGATTCCTCTCACGCATGGAAGGTCAGCCCGAGGCCGTAATGGAGCCATGGCAACGGGTGGTCAGAGCCGGGAACTATCTGGCCGACAACCTGCATGAAGCTCCCGCCATCCTCGTCTTTTGTGCCAACCCCGCCCTGATGGCCATCACCGATGCCAAGCTTGACCGTGTCAGCATGGTCGGCGGCGGGTCCGTCTACCCAGCAGTACAAAACGCCATGCTCGCTTGTGTGGCAGAAGGGCTTGGCTGCACGCTCACCACGTTGCACTGCCTGCGTGAGGGTGCCGTCAAAGAACTCTTGAGCATCCCCGACTCGTGGGGCACACTGGCACTCATCCCCATTGGTTATCCAGTTGGCCGCGGCCACGGTCCCATTACAAGAAAAGGCGCTGACGTCATGGCTGCTCACAACACGTTCGACGCGCCGTGGAACGGCGAGTGAACCACGAAAGTACCCTTGCGTGGGCTGCGGGCATGATCGAGTCGCTTCGAGCGCGCGCCAGCAACACCGAGACTCTTCGACAGCTGCCCGAGGGCACCATCAACGATGCACTCGACGCCGATCTCTTCAAGATGTTGGTGCCCGAACATCTTGGAGGCCATGGCCTTGACCTGCGCACCATCGCTCACACGACGCGGACCCTCGCTCACGGGTGCATGTCCTCGGCATGGACGCTCTCGTTTCTCGTCCTGCACAACTGGTTCGTTGCCCGAGGCCCAAGGGAGCTTCAGGAGGCTGTTTTCGCCGACCGCGCTTTCGCCCTGATCCCGTGTCCCCTCGCTCCCACAGGGACGGGCATGCCCACCGATGGCGGCTACGTGCTCACCGGTCGGTGGCAGTGGGCCACCGGCGTTCAGCACGGGGATTGGGTGATGGTCAACTCAATGGTCGAACGTGATGGCGAGGCGCCCGAGGGTCGCTTCTGCCTACTCCGAATGGATGAGGTCGAAGTCATCGATACCTGGCACACGTCGGGGATGCGAGGCACAGGCAGCCACGACGTTGTTGTGGACGGCGTATTTGTGCCCGACGCTCAGACAATCGCCGCCGCCGATCTTCGCGGCGATCATCCCCCGGGTGCACTTCTTTGCGACGATCCATTTGTCGCTTTTCCGTTTACGCCGGTACTGACCGTAGTCGCCGCGGCCCCCGCGCTCGGTGGAGCCGAGGCCGCCGTCGATCACTATCGGGAGTACATCAAAGACCGGGTTCTGCCCTATTCGCCCGGCGACCGCCAGGTCGAACAACAAGCATCACAGATCCGCCTCGCCGAGGCACTTGCCACGGTGCACGCAGCCCGTCTCGTTTGGGAGCACGCGATCGAGCAAGTAACCGCCACGTACCGTTCCGGGGGGTCGATCAGCCGCAACGAACGAGGACGTCTTCGCCTCGCCACCGCCTACACCGTGAGACAGTCACTGCATGCCGTCAGCATCATCGTCGAAGGGGCGGGCGCGTCGGTGCACTTCACCGACTCAGACATCGGCCGAATCCATCGCGACCTTGTCACCTTGAAGGGCCATGTGGTCTATGATTGGGACCGGGCGGCACAGCTTGCGGGCAAGATTGAGGCGGGGATCGACCCACTCGCGACCGACATGCTCTGACACGGGATTGACCGCCGCTACAGAGGGTTATCGAATCGCTGAATCTCTACCAGATGCCCATCGGGGTCATGAACGAAGCAGTGGTACAACTCAAAGCGTTCGTTGGCGTGCGGTCCGTCCACGTCGATATCGGCCGCCCTCAGACGTCTGACCCAAGCGTCAACGTCGTCAGTTACGAGTGTAAGGATGATGCCG
>JABIQM010000180.1 GCA_018699415.1 Acidimicrobiaceae bacterium | reverse complement strand
TGGCTTGCCAGATCCCCACCCGGCCATTGTTTCAGATGCGCCGGGTCGGCCTACACGGCAACACACGGTGCTCGCACCCGTGTTTCGCGGACGTCGACAGACCGGCGTCCGTTTTGCATTTTTCACCAGAATTCTGCAGGCGGGCGTTTTCACCACACCACGGAGGTTTCGTGCTCACGAGGAGTTCAGGGCGATAGCACCGCCAACTAACGAGCCAAGGATCAATGACCGGATCCGCGCCCGAGAGGTCCGACTTGTCGACCAAGATGGCGAACAGGTCGGCATCAAGCCTCTTTCCGAAGCGCTTAACATCGCTCGGGCAAGTGGCCTCGACCTTGTCGAGGTTGCCGATCAGGCCAGACCGCCTGTTTGTCGGATCATGGATTACGGCAAATTCAAGTACGAGGCCGACCAGCGGGCCAAGGAATCCCGCAAGAAGGCATCGAATCTGACGGTTAAGGAGATGAAGTACCGCCCGAAGATCGGGGTCGGTGATTTCGACACCAAGACCAGAAAGGTCGAATCGTTCTTAGGTGAAGGCCACAAAGTCAAAGTCACCATCATGTTCCGAGGCCGCGAGATGCAGCACCCGGAACTTGGTCGCAAAATCCTCGACAATGTTGCTGTAGCGATTAGTCATGTCGGCAAGGTGGAATTTCACCCCCGCCAAGATGGTCGCAACATGGTGATGGTTCTTGCTCCTGATAAGCAGGCGCAGGCCCGTCACCAAAAGGAACAGAAAAAGGCTGCTGCAGAGGCGGCCGAAAATGAGGCAGCCGCGCTGAACAGCGCCGAAGAAGCTGAGAAAAACAGCTCCGAAGAAGAAGAGTAGACACCAATGCCAAAGATGAAGACGCACAGCGGTGCGGCCAAGCGCTTCAAGCGCACCGGTACCGGCAAACTCCGGCGCCGTCAGGCAAACAAAAACCACATCCTCGAGAAGAAGGCTCCGAAGCGGAAGCGTCAACTCCGCTCGGGAGCGCCGGTGGCTAAGGCCGACGAGCGCAATCTTCGCGACCTCGGCGTTTGAGCCGACCGACAACTACGTAAGTACGAGAGAAGGAGAACGAGATGGCACGCGTCAAGCGCTCTGTGCACTCGAAGAAGCGTCGTCGGGTAGTACTCGAACGGGCGAAGGGCCACTACGGCAATAGGTCTCGGTCGTTCAAGTCGGCCAATGAGTCCGTCATGCACGCGGGGAACTACGCGTTCCGTGACCGTCGTGCTCGTAAGGGCGACTTCCGCAAGCTTTGGATTCAGCGAATCAATGCAGCATGTCGTGAGAACGGCACCAGCTACAGTCGGTTCATCGCCGGCCTGAAGGCTGCTGGCATTGAAGTCGACCGTAAGAACCTCGCTGAGGTTGCGATCGAAGATCCCGCAGCATTTGGCGCCCTTGTTGAGGTCGCGAAGAGTGCTGTGTCGGAGTCGGCTGCTTCCTGAGCGGCATACTCCCGGTTTCATGACGCCTGTCTTGGGGCCAAAACATCCGAGAATCGCTGAACTGCGTCGCCTCTTTGGGCGGCGTAGTTCGCGTTCTCCGGAAATTATTCTTGAAGGACCGCGAACGGTTGGCGAAGCGCTTGATGCCGGCCACATGCCGACGACTGTGCTTGTTCCTGAATCCAAGGTCGATCACGGTGAGATCCGTTCAGTGCAGTCCCGGCTTAGCGACAATGTCGAGTATTTGGTGCTGCGAGATCACCTCTTCGACAAGTTCGCACCCTCCGTCACACCACAACCGATGCTCGCCATCGTGCCTCGGCCCCAGTCTGAGTTGCCGATCGAGGCCAGCGAAGACGATGTCTTTCTCGTGCTTATCGATGTGTCAGACCCTGGCAATGTCGGCACGCTGATCAGGGCTGCCGATGCTGTCGCCGCCAGAGCCGTGATCGTCGCCGGCGGCGCTGACCCGTGGGGGACGAAGGCCGTCCGCTCGTCGGCTGGTTCGGTTCTGCGTGTGCCGGTCATCTCCGGCATCGACGCATCAGATGCAATCGATGCCTTGCAGGCCATCGGCGTTCGAGTTGTGGGTACCAACGTTCACTCTGGGGAGCCTCATGATGGGGGAGTGCTGGCCCGTCCATGTGCCATCGTCTTAGGCTCAGAGCCGCACGGTCTCGACAACGAAACTGGTGTCGACGAATGGTGCCGGATCGACATGCCGGGCCGCACGGAATCCCTCAACGTCGCCATGGCTGGCACGCTGCTCCTCTACCAAGCCGTCCGCTAAGTAATTCGGGGCAGAGGCCAGCGCGTCTTAGCGCGCGAGGAGATCGTGATCGTCTGGGTGCTGACGGATGAAGTCGGCTGCGAACGAGCAAAGCGGCCGGATCGTTCGCTCGTTCGCCCGGAGGTCATCGAGCATCCCACGCATGAGACGGCCGGCCATTCCCTTCCCGCGCATCACCGTGTCAGTCTCAACGTGAGGGACAGTCAGGATCGATCCATCGAGCAAATAGTCGGCCACCGATACGATGCGGTTGTCGATCACCAACTCGTATCGGTGGCGGTCGGAATTGTCGCGCACATGAAAGTCAACGGGGGCGGTGTCCGGCACTCATTGAGTGTGCCACGAAAAGGCCGCGTCTCCGGGCTCGCCAGCGCGTACCCTGTTGCCTCAATGATCGATGAACTCGAAGCAGGGGCGGCAGAAGCCGAAAAGCGGTTGGAAGCCGCCATGAATCTGGACGAGGTTCGCGCTATCGAGGCCGAAATCCTCGGTAAGAAGTCGTCGCTCAGCGCGGCCAAGAAGCAGCTCGGCGGGCTTGAGCCCGACGAGCGCCGAGCTGCGGGTATGGCCATCAACGAGATGCGCGCCCGCCTCGAAGCAGCTGTAGCCGGAGCCGATACTCGGCTCACCGCCGGGGCCAGAGCGGCACAGTACGATTCTGAACGCCTTGACCTCTCCGAGCGGCTGTCGGAAATTCAACGAGGTTCGCTTCACCTCACCACCCAAGCCCGTGATCGCCTTGAAGATGTCTTCGTCGGTATGGGGTTCACTATCGCCGAGGGTCCGGAGGTCGAGACGGCTTGGTACAACTTCGAAGCGCTCAACATCCCTGAGTGGCACCCGGCCCGGGGCAGCTTCGACACGATCTTCGTCGACCTTGGCGAACCCGAGGAGGTCATGCTTCGTTCGCACACATCACCCGTGCAGATCCGTACTATGGAAAACACTGAGCCCCCAATTTACATCGTGGCTCCAGGTCGTACGTTCCGTACTGATACTGCCGATGCCACCCACCTGCCGGCCTTCAACCAGATCGAGGGTCTGGTCATCGATCGAGGGATCACCCTGGGCGATCTGGCCGGCACAATCGACGAATTCGTTCGGTCGTTCTTCGGTGGCGAGGTCAAAACCCGTCTCCGACCCTCCTACTTCCCCTTCACCGAGCCTTCGGCAGAGTTCGACATTTCGCGCCCCGATGGCTCATGGCTTGAGCTTGGTGGATGCGGAATGGTCCACCCCAACGTTCTTCGCAACTGTGGTATCGATCCGGAGGTATGGCAGGGCTTCGCCTTCGGCTTTGGTATCGACCGTCTCGCCGCCATGCGGTACCAACTTGATGACATCCGTGAGCTCGTCAATAGCGACGTGCGTTTCCTGAGGCAGTTCTGATGAAGGTCACACGTTCTTGGCTTCGTGAATTCGCGCCGGACATCGACGGCGATCCCACCGAGCTTGGTGAAATCCTGTCGTCGCTCGGACTTGCCGTCGAAGAGATGGAGGTTGTCGGTGAAGTCGTCGACGGGGTTGTTCTGGCGAAGGTTCTTGAGCTTCGTCCGCACCCTGATGCCGACAAGATTCAGCTGGTCGACGTGGACCGCGGCGATGGCCAACCACTGCAGGTTTGCTGTGGCGCGTTCAACATGCAGATTGGTGACCTCATCCCGTTCGCCACGATCGGCACCGTCATGCCCAACGGCATGGAGATCGCTCAGCGCGAGCTGCGCGGCCAGACCTCCAACGGTATGTGCTGCTCCGGGGCAGAGATCGGCATGGGAGACGACCACGACGGCATCCTCATACTCAACGAGCGCGTGGCCGACGACGCCGAGCTCGGTATGTCCATCGGCCGGGCCCTTGGCATCGAAGCCGACATCTTGTGGGACCTCGAAGTCAACGCCAACCGTCCTGACGCCATGTCGGTGGCGGGTGTGGCCCGTGATCTCGCGGCCGCGCTTGGCGTACCGTTCTCGTACCCGGACTTTTCGATCACGACGACCGGCGAACAGGTCGACGATCTGATCAAGGTCACGATTGAGGACCCGACCCTCTGTGGCCGCTTTGTTGCCACCGTTCTCCGCGATGTCACGGTTGGCGTTTCGCCAGCCTGGATGCAGAACCGACTCACCCAGCTTGGGATGCGTCCGATCAACTCTGTCGTAGACATCTCCAACTATGTGATGCTCGAGCTCGGCCAGCCGAACCACACCTTTGATCTGGCCGCGATTCCCAATGGAGCCCTGCGGGTGCGACGCGCTCGCGATGGCGAGACCCTCGTAACCCTCGATGACGTCGAGCGCGCCCTGGTGCCCAACGATGGCGTTATCGCCAACGAAGCCGACGAGATTATTTCGCTGGCAGGTGTGATGGGCGGCTCTACCACGGAGATCTCCGACTCGACCACCGACGTGCTGCTCGAGATGGCCTGGTGGAATCCACCCTCCATCTCTCGCACGGTCAAACGGTTGAACTTGCCGTCCGAGGCCTCCACTCGTTTCCGGCGTGGCGCTGACTGGGGCGACAACATCGATCGGGCCATGCGCCGTTTCATCCAACTGGCTGCGGAGTCCGGGGTGACTGCTGTAGAGGGTTTCCTCGACGTGCACGGTGAAACACCCGACCGCACACCGCTGCCCGTTCGCATCGCAAAGGTCAACGGGCTGCTCGGCACGGGGCTGAGCGCGACCGATATGGCTGGGCATCTGACATCGATCGGCTTCGGTGTCGATATCGATGGTGACGACCTCTCGGTCACGATCCCGACATGGCGCTGGGACACGGTCACCGAGACCGATGTGGCTGAAGAAGTCGGCCGCATGTTCGGCTACGCCAATATCGAACGCACTGTCCCCAAGGGCGAGATCGCCGGCGGTCTTACCCAGTATCAGAAGGACCGCCGCCTCGTTCGCGACGTACTGGTCGGAGTTGGGTGCGATGAGACGTTGCCGATGCCCTTCCTTGCCCCTGGCGATTTGTTCAAGGCGGGCCTCCCCGAGGATGGAATCACTCTCACCAACCCACTGCATGCCGAAGAGTCGGTTCTGCGGACGTCCCTGCTTCCGGGGCAGTTGAAAGCGATCGCCTACAACCAGTCTCATCGCACGCCCGATGTTCGGTTCTTCGAGATCGACCATGTCTTCCTGCCTGCACCTGTGGGCCAACTGTTGCCTGACGAGCGCGAATATCTGGCTGTTGCGCTCACAGGAGCGGAAGCACCGGCTGCGGTTGAGGTTCTTGACGTGCTGGATCGAGCGCTCGCACTCCCCAACGTCCAACTCAAGCCGGCGTCGCCCGCTGGCCTGCATCCGACTCGGTCAGCCGAGATCATGATCGCGGGCCGGATCCGAGGCCATGTCGGCGAGGTCGACCCGGCCGTGCTTGAGGCGTACGGCGTCGAGGGACGCGTGGCCTGGCTTGAACTGGATCTAGGCACCGTGCTTGACGGCCCGCACGGCACTCGTAAGTACACGCCGGTGAGCAAGTTTCCGTCGTCTGACATCGACCTAGCGTTCGTGGCCGACGCCTCGGTTGCCGCCTCGGCGATTGAGGGGTCGCTGCGAAAGGGCGGTGGTGCCTTGCTGGTCGATCTTGAACTGTTCGATGTTTATCGGGGCCCCGGTGTCGACGAGGGGTCGCGTTCGCTTACCTACCGTCTCCGGTTCCAGTCGATCGACCGCACCCTGACTGACGCTGACGTCGCTACCGTCCGCGAGTCGTGTCTCAATCAGGTCGCCAAGAAAACCGGCGCCCTTCTTCGGGAGTAACGGGCCGGGGCAACTACGGTCGCGGGATGCGTATCTGGCAGTCATATGAGCTCGGGGATCCAATCGACGTTCTGCGATTGGAGGAGGCTCCTGATCCGGAGCCGGGGCCAGGCGAGGTTCTGATCGAGACACAGGCAGTTGGCCTCACCTTCCCGGATGTCTTGCAGTGCCGCGGGATGTATCAGGTGCCGACGCATCATCCCTACAGCCCAGGCGGCGAAACCTCGGGAATTGTGGCCGCGCTTGGTGAAGGTGTTGAGTTCCTTGAGGTAGGCACAGCTGTCACGTTTCTCGGGGGCGGTCTGGCTGAGAAACACGCGGTTCGATCGATGAGTTGCCACGCCTATCCCACCGATGCGCTCAGCCCCGCCGAAGCGGCTGCGATTCCCGTCAACTACGGCACCACCCATTTCGCGCTTCACAATCGTGCCCAGCTTCAGGCTGGCGAGACAGTGCTGATTACGGGTGCGGCCGGCGGCACCGGCACAGCGTGCATCCAGCTGGCTCTTGCCGCTGGAGCGACCCCAATCGCCATCGTTGGTGGTGAGGAGAAGGCTGCGCTCGTGCGAAGTCTCGGATGCGAGTTGGTCGTGGACCACCGAGCGACGCCAGCGTGGGTTGACACTGTGCGAGAAATGTCCGGGGGAGGCGTCGACGTTGCCTACGACGCTGTTGGTGGTGACGCATTCCACCAGGTTCGTCGATGCATGGCGTGGGATGGTCGCCTGCTCATCATTGGATTCGTCGGTGGAATCGCGGACGCACCAACCAACCATGCGCTGCTCAAGAACTATTCGATCGTCGGGGTTCACTGGGGGGCCTCGTTGCAGCGGGATCCTGAGAGCGTCAAGCGTCAGTTGGCTGATGTCTTCGATCTGGCTAGGCAAGGAAAGGTCAAACCGGCGCTTTATCCGCCGGTCTCATTCGAGCAAGCCGCCCGCACCCTCCAAGACATTGCTGAGCGAAAGGTTTCCGGTAAGGCTGTGGTTGATCTAGCGCTCTGAAAAGTTGCGAACTTGGGTTAGTCATGCTCGCGGAACCGCTAGACGCTCTAACTAAATACTGGTACCGTTTCATTCGTTGGGCCGCGAGGCGGTCCACGATGAAGGGAGCGCCATGTCTGATCTACGCGCTGATGCCCAGGCTCATGTTGTTCCTCACTTCACCAAGGGTGCGGCGTGGAACTCTGACGACATGATCGTCATGGATCGCGGCGAGGGCTGTTACGTATGGGATACCGAAGGAAATAAGTACCTCGATGGTCTCGCCGGCTTGTTCTGCACCAACCTCGGCCACGGTCGAGCTGATCTGGCCGCCGTTGCATCCAAGCAGATGGAGAAGTTGGCGTTCTACCCCAACTGGGGGACCACGCATGAGCCGGTCACTAAGGCCGCCACCATGATCGCCGAGGTTGCGCCAGGCGACCTGAGCGACACATTCTTTGTCAGCTCCGGGTCTGAGGCGGTGGAGTCGGCGCTCAAGTTCGCCCGAAACTTCCATGTCGCTAACGGTGAGGACAGCCGTTACAAAGTGATCTCGCGAGATTGGTCCTACCACGGCACCACGCTGGCTGCCCTCACGGTCACCGGCGTGCCAAAGTTCCGCAAAACGTTCTTGCCGATG
>JABIQM010000050.1 GCA_018699415.1 Acidimicrobiaceae bacterium | reverse complement strand
TCAACCGTGCCCTCCAGCAAGTTGGTCTGGCCGATGAAGTCAGCAACGAAACGGTTGGCCGGATTCTCGTAGATGTCTTCAGGGGTTCCGACTTGCAGCAACTGGCCATCGTTCATCACTGCGATCCGATCGCTCATGGTGAGCGCCTCTTCCTGATCGTGCGTGACAAACACGAAGCTGATCCCAAGATCTTGCTGAAGCCGCTTGAGTTCACCCTGCATTTCTTGACGCAGCTTGAGGTCCAGCGCTCCGAGGGGCTCATCCAGTAGCAGTACCTTCGGGTGGTTCACGAGCGCCCTGGCGAGTGCGACACGCTGCTGTTGTCCACCCGACATCTGCGAGGGGCGACGCTCTTCAAGTCCCTCGAGCCGCACAATCTTGATCATTTCGCGAGCGCTCGCGGTGGCAACCTTCTTGTCAATTCCCTGCATCCGTAAGCCGAACGAGACGTTGGCGATGACGTCCATGTGTGGGAAAAGCGCGTAGTTCTGGAACACCGTGTTCACAGGCCGTTTGTTGGGCGGAAGCGTGCCAACCTCGTCGCCAAAGATCTTGAGACTGCCCATCGTCGGGAATTCGAGACCGGCGATCATTCGCAAGGTGGTGGTCTTGCCACACCCTGACGGGCCGAGCATCGCGAAGAACTCACCGTCGGCAATTTCAAGATCGATGTTGTCAACAGCAACTACATCGTCAAAACGCTTGGTGATACCGGTGAGTTCTACCGCAGCGGTCATGATGTCTCGCCCCCTCTTTCCCTATAGGCCTTTGATGCGTCGGTCACATCGTGCCCCAGTCGTAGTTCTGCTGCACCATTCGTAGGTATGTCATGACTTCGATGTCTGAGACCCCATCGACGGCGCGGACCTCGTCGCTCACCGCGAGCAGGTGTGCGGAATCTGTGCACACAACCTCGGCGAGCACATCAAACCGGCCGGTCGTGATGACGGTGTAGTCAACGGATTCAAGCTGACCGAGTTTCTCCGCCACGCTCGTGACATTCGTCGAGATCTTTACACCCAACATCGCCATGATCGCGTAACCAAGCGTGGTCGGATCTGTGACGGCCACAATCTGGATCACGCCGCGATCTTGGAGTCGGTTCACCCGCTGACGCACTGCGGCCTCCGACATATCGACCAGTGGCGCAAGTCGGCTGTAGGCGGCGCGACCATCAACCTGTAACTCGCGGATGAGAGATTTGTCGATGTCATCAAGTGCGTATCGCACGGTCATGGCGACTTCTCCATCTCAGCCATCGCCTCGGTGAGCGTCTGACGCAGGATCTGATTCATGATGTCAAACTCGTCGGGGCCAGCAATGAGCGGTGGGGCGAGTTGGATCACCGGTTCGCCCCGACTGTCCGCCCGGCATATCAGGCCGAGTTCGGCGAGACGTAGCGAAAGGAAACCGCGGATCAGCCGCTCGCTCTCCTCAGCAGAAAACGACTCTTTGCTGTCTCGGTCCTTTACAAGTTCGATGCCGTAAAAGTACCCCATGCCCCGAACGTCGCCCACAATGGGGAGGTCGGCCAAATCGTCAAGAGCTGAGCGGAAGGCCAACTCGTTGGAGACCACGTGCCCGCATACGTCTTCCTTTTCGAAGATGTCGAGGTTTGCCAGCGCCACAGCACAACTGACCGGGTGTCCGGCGAACGTGTACCCGTGGAGAAACTGCTCGCCGGTCCCGTCGAAGGGCTCAGCGAGTCGGTCACTCACGAGCATGGCGCCGAGCGGCGCATAGCCAGAGGTCAGGCCTTTGGCGCTCGTGATGATGTCTGGCTGGTAGCCGAGACGCTCAGAACCGAACATTGCACCGAGGCGGCCATACGCGCAGATGACTTCATCGCTGACCAACAACACGCCGTGGGTGTCGCAGATTTCGCGCACACGCCGGAAGTAGCCGTCGGGAGGCACGAAACAGCCACCAGCATTCTGAACCGGCTCGAGAAATACCGCAGCAATCGTCTCTGGCCCTTCGCGAAGAATGGCCTGCTCGATTTCCTCCGCGAAGTACGACTCGTCCTTTGCGTGCTCCGGCATGCGATAGACGTCGGTGTGGGGAACTTTGATCGCTCCGGGCACGAGAGGCTCGAACGGGCCCTTCACCCCGGCGAGACCGGTGATCGACAGAGCACCCATCGACGTGCCGTGATAACTCAAGTTACGGCTGATCACTTTGGTTCGCAGCGGCTCACCCATGAGCTTGAAGTACTGACGGGCGAGTTTCCATGCAGATTCAACAGCCTCAGAACCGCCACTGGTGAAGAAAACACGGTTGAGGTCGCCCGGTGCGAGTGATGCCAGGCGGGCAGCAAGCTCAATGGCCTTGGGATGGGCATACGTCCAGATTGGGAAAAAGCCGAGCGTGGCGGCCTGGGCACCTGCCGCTTCGGCAAGCTCGGTTCGGCCATAGCCAACCTGCGTGGTGTAGAGCCCGGCAAGCCCATCGAGGAACCTTTTCCCGTGGTTGTCCCAGACATAGCAACCGTCACCGCGCTCGATGATCGGCATCCCATCGACGCTGCGACCCAGCGATGAAAAGTGCCCCCATAGGTGACGATCAGCTTGCTCCGCAAGCAAAACATTATCTTCTGACGACATGCATATCCCTTCCCTGAAGACGGATTCAATACTAAATCGCCGAGATATGCAACCGAATCAGTTGCTTCAATCGCATCTGACCGTCAGAATGCCCGTATGCGTCGTCCCCGATTCGTGTTCTCGACATTGCTGGCACCTCCGAAGAGCTGGCCATGACATCGCGTTCGCTGAGGAAACCCGGCACGACAACCAAGAGCGGGTGGAGCTCATCGCTAGCACACATTGGCCTGGCGGCCCCATGAGCGGCGGCGATGTCTTCGACCTTGCCGAAACGCTTCTCGATAGCGAAGGCATCAACGCTGACGATCTGCTGGCCTTTGACCGCCTGCCAGATGCCATGAGCCTGCTTGCAGTCGAGTCCTACCTCGCCGAGTCAACGGGCGCTGTCGTCATAGGATCCATGACCAAGGAATTCTGGGATGCGTGGGGATTGCCCAAGGACAACGACTTCGCGAAGATCTATTTTCCATGACCGAGACAATTTTTGAGAAGTCAGGCCTTCGCTACGTTCATCTGGCCGTCGAACACGCTGAAGCGCTCGAAGAACTCGAACTAAGCACGTTCGACACGATTGACCCCAGTGACCTTTACACCGCTCACGACCTCGTCTGTCTTGCTGAAACGTTCCCTGAGGGAAACTTTGTGGTACTCGACGGCGACAAGGCAATCGGTATGGGCCTTGGGATCTTCGTCGAGTTCGACTTCGAACACACCGACCATCGTCTCGACGACATTCTTGGCGAAGACGGTGTCGAAAATCATTCCATCGATCATCCCTGGTACTACGGGACCGACATCTCGGTGCGGCCCGCCTATCGCGGACGCGGAGTCGGCCGCCAACTCTACGAACTCCGCAAAGGCTGTGTCCGAAAATTCAACAAGAAGGGGATCGTAGCGGGCGGCGTCATCCCCGGTTACCGCAACCACAAGGCCGAGATGTCGGCTGAGGACTATGTGGCGAAAGTTGTCGCTGGCGATCTCTACGATCCGACAACGACGTTTCAGATCGAGAATGGATTCGAGGTCCTCGGGGTGTTGTCAGGGTATGTCGATGACCCCAGCGTCAACGGCTGCTCCACGCTCATTCGCTGGACCAACACGGACTACCACGCATGAGTTCGCCAGCGCCTGGGGCGATACCAACACGACATGCTGAGCAACTGGACCCGCTATGCCCTGTGATGCAGTTGCACTAATTTCGTCAGCCAAGCCAGCCGTATTCTGGTCCGATCGACCTGACGCCCCCCAACCTTGGCCCGCGCTGCAAGGGCCAATCAATGCTGACCTCTGCATCATAGGTGCAGGCTTCACGGGGCTGTGGGCCGCGCTTCAGGCCCTTGAGGAGAACCCTGGACGTCATGTCGTGCTCCTCGAGGCAGAGAACGTGGCCTTTGGTGCCTCAAGCCGCAACGGAGGCTTCTGTGAGGCATCGCTCACCCACGGATTCTTCAACGGACTTAACCACTGGGCCGACGAGTCCTCAACGCTTGAGCGAATGGGCACCGAAAACCTCTCTGCGATCATCGACACGGCTCAGCGTCACGGAATAGATGCCGACATTCATCGAACCGACCAGGTCTCATTCGCTCTGGCCGACTGGCAGGTCAACGACCTAGCTGAAAGCGCAAATATCTACACCGAGCACGACGTTCCCCACTCGCTGCTTACGGCCGATGAAGCACGGGGCGTTGCGAATTCCCCCACCTATTTGGGGGCGTTAGTCGACCACGATTCGCTCGCCCTCGTTGACCCGGCACGACTCGCTTGGGGCCTTCGAGACGCTGTACTGAAGCTGGGTGCATCGCTCTACGAGCAGAGCCGAGTTACGTCGATCACTGATGCTGGCAGCACACTCCTGGTATCTACCAACGACGGTCGTGTCTCGGCCGATCGAGTTGTGGTGGCCACAAATGCGTGGGCCGAACCGCTACGCCAGATCAGACGCTACGTCGTGCCGGTGTACGACCATGTCCTGATGACGGAGCCGCTCAGCGATCACCAGATGGCGGAGATCGGATGGAGCAACCGCCAAGCGCTGACCGACGCTGCCAACCAGTTCCATTACTACCGACTGACCTCTGACAACCGAATTCTGTGGGGCGGCTACGACGCGAACTACTACTACGGCAATGGGATGGGACCCGCGTATGAGCGACGACCATCCAGCCATGAACTGATTGCCGAACACTTCTTTCAGACCTTTCCGCAATTAGAAGGACTCGGGTTCTCCCACCGTTGGGCGGGGCCCATTGGAACCACGTCAAAATTCACAGCTGCATTCGGCCAGGGCTACGGCAAAAAGCTTGCCTGGGTGGCCGGCTATGCCGGCCTCGGCGTTGGGGCGAGTCGCTTCGGTGCAGGAGTTGCCCTCGATCTGGTCGACGGGCTCGAAACCGAGCGCACCCAACTTGAAATGGTGCGGAAGAAGCCGGTGCCATTCCCGCCGGAACCACTTCGAAACATCGTCATCCAGGCGACCCGAAGAGCGATCGCCAGATCCGACCAAACCGGTCGTCCCGGACTACTCCTCCGCGTTCTGGCGCGATTTGGCGTCGGTTTCAACAGCTAGCTGCCGCGGAGCCAGCTAGACAGCTTGATCGCGGTCCTTGCCTGATGGCCCTGATCCTCCGCAGCATCTGCTCCAGCCATGATCCGGCGGCTTCCGCGGATACCCAACCAGCGGAATGGTTCAGGCTCCCAGGATCGCGATCGATGTCCCACCCAGGGAAGATCCGTTCGCTCCGTCTCCGCGCCGACAATGAGCTCAGCGAGTGTTCGCCCGGCAAGATTCGATGGGGCTACTCCCTCACCGACATAGCCACCGGCTTCTCCTATGCCGCTCGCTCGGTCGTATCGGACAAAGGGCGTCCAATCACGCGACACGCCGAGAACCCCGCCCCAACGATGCGTGATCTTGACGTCATTGAGAACGGGAAATACGTCCACAAGGGCTTCGTGGATTAGTCGATGCGAGTCGCCACGGACCTCGGTTGCAGGATCAATCTTCGAACCGTAGAGGTACGGAACGCCCCGGCCGCCGAACGCTAATCGGCCATCCTCGGTGCGTTGGCCATAGATGACCATGTAGCGATCATCAGCGAACGTTGGGCGCTTGTGTAGGCCGATCTCATCGAGTGTCGCCTGGTCCAGAGGCTCGGTGGCAATCATTCGCGAATAGACCGGAACCATTCGCCGCCGCTGACCCTCGAGCTCGCAGGTGTACGCCTCGGTCGCCTGCACAACGCTGCTTGCGGTCACCGTACCGCGATCAGTTCGGACCGATCCCGACTCCACCAACTCCGCAGCGGTACGCTCAACGATCACAACACCCAAGTCCTCACACGCGGTTGCAAGCCCTGTCACCAACCGAGCGGGATCAACGGCAGCGGTGTGAGCGAACCTGATCCCTCCGAGAACCTTGGTGGCGTTGCACATCTCGCGCGCTTCGTTCGCGGCGAGCAGGCAGAAATCAGCATCACCAAATCCAAGACTGTGGTGGTGCGCTACTTCAGCAATTTGGCGAGACAGCTGCGCCTTGTTGCGAGCGAGCCGAATCGTGCCGCCTTTGGTGTAACCGCACTCGATCCCGCGATCAGCCACGACACGACCAATCTCATCGACCGAGTCAAAGACGGCGCGGGTAAGACGAAGCGATTCCCCGAGGGAGGAGATGCGCGCATACTTCTCAACTCCGGCAGCCAACTCACCAACCGCCCAGCCACCGTTACGCCCCGATGCCCCGAACCCAACAAACTCTCGTTCGATAACGAGGACTGACAACGATGGGTCGAGAGATTTCAGGTAGTACGCGGTCCAAAGACCGGTGAATCCCGCACCGACGACAACTACATCGACGGATAGATCCCCGCTCAGTGCCGCCCGCGGCGTAAGCCCGCCCGGCAACTCATCAAGCCACATCGACTGCCCTCGCTCCATGTGCGAAGCCTGTCACAGGCCACGCACAGGAGCCACCACCGCTCAAATACCGAGAAGGTCGGAAAGATGACTGATCTGAGTGATCTCTGCTGTGACATCGCTGATGCCGCAAGGGTGCTCTCCTACGACGACCACTCGACAACCGGCCGATTTTGCGGCTCCCACATCGGTCGCTGTGTCCCCGACCATCAGGACTCGATCCATCGAACAGCCCGCCCGCTGCGCGCTCGCCATGAGCATCCCCGGGTTCGGCTTGGCCCCAAATCCACTGTCATAGCCGAGCACGCTGTCGAAGTACTTCCTCCAACCAAGCTTGGAAAGTTGTTTCACCGCCGACTCACCACTGTCATTGGTGGCCAGACCAACCCAAAACCCATGGTCCTTCATTGCCGAGAGAAGTCTCCCCACGCCTGGAAGCGCTTGGACTGCATCGCCGACGTGGACTGTCACAAGCTCCTCCAACTGCAGGGCCGTCTCGACCATCGATCGGTCAAGTTCGACCGCGATCCGAGCCGCGATCTCTGCGTTGCTTTCGGCGATCACAGGCGAATTCGTAGCAAGGGTCCCCGCGGTGAGATCAACGCCAATCGCCGCGGCGACCCGCTCCCGATCGCCGAGATCGCCGACCAGATCGTCGAGGGTGCGGACCATCGCTGGACCCCAGGTTCGCTGAACGTCGACCAGGGTTCCATCCTTGTCAAACACGACCGCATTGACATCTTTGAGCAGCACGATCGCACTGTAGGGCGTAGATTCCGCGACCATGTTGACGACCACAATAGGCGCCTTCCCAAAGCCCCCGGATGTCCAAATCACCGATTGGTTTTCGATATCGAACGGCGAGTACACACGCGCTTACCTCAAAGAGTTGGCCGCCACCGATGACAATGTTCTTGATGCCGCAGTGCACGCCGTTGTCTGCGATCAAACCGACGCCGGAATCGATATTCCGACTGACGGCGAGATCCGACGCGAGAATTACATCCACTATCAGTGCCGACAACTCACCGGAATTGACTTCGCGAAATTGTCGTACAAGCGCATACGGGGCACGACCGATACGTCGGTCCCCACGATTCGAGGCGAGATAGGCATCGGCGAGTCGCTGCTCCCCCGTGACTTTCGCGTCGCCCAGGCGGCCACCGCATCACCGGTGAAGATCACGATCCCCGGACCGATGACGATCATCGACTCGGTCGTTGACGACCACTATCGAGATGACGTGATGCTCGGTGCGGATCTCGCTGTGGTCATCAACAGTCACATTCGTGCCCTGGCCGACGCCGGGTGCACCAACATCCAGGTTGACGAACCGGTCATGGCCCGCAAGCCAGAGATCGCCCTGCACCATGGAATCGACCATCTCGCCCGCTGCTTCGACGGTGTCGGCGATGCTGTCACGCGGATTGCCCATGCGTGCTGTGGCTACCCCAACTCGCTCGACGAGGTGGGCTATCCCAAGGCCGACCGAGGCGCCTATCTCGAACTTGCTGACGCCCTCAACGAAGCGCCAATTGACCAGATCAGTATCGAGGATGCTCACGCTCACAACGACTTGGACGTGCTTCTCCCCCGCTTCGGCTCGACCACAATCATTCTCGGTGTCGTCGGAATCGCTTGCAGCCGAATCGAGACGGTCGACGAGATCGAGCAACGACTTCGTCAGGCCGTCGATATACACGGCGCGGACCGACTGATTGCCGCCCCGGACTGCGGCTTGGGCTATCTCAGCCGCGAGCAAGCGTTGCAAAAGCTTCGCAACCTGAGCACCGCTGCTCATCGGATCACTGGCTGATGCGGACCATCGGTCTCGTTGGGGGGATGAGCTGGGAGTCGACCGCCTAGTAGTACCGCATCAGGAGTCCGGCGCTTTCGCTCATGGGCGAGACGCCACCAGTAGCGATTGCACGGTGGTTCCGATCTGGCCGTCTCGGTCAGAGAGAATTCCGGCCGCGATGCCGTATCCGGCTCGCCGGACGTGAGTTTGGGCGGAAAGCAAAACCCAATCTCCAACGGGCAGTCGGTGGAGGTGGACCGTCACATCGGGGTTGATGAACAGGTGCTCGTCGGCGGCCAAGACACTGCTCACCGCGTTGGGAAAGTCGCCCGTGGTGCACGCCCGATCAAGCGGATGGATCTCCTCGCCGACGAACGTGGGCACCATAAGGCGGAACCACGACTGTCCCGGACCAGGAGTTTCGAAAAAGTTGCCTTCGGCCGGACGAACTTCCACAACCCCGCCGAACATCATCATGCCTGGCTCGTGTCGTGCCGTGAGATCGTACGTTCCGCATTGCTCAGGGGGCATGACATCGGGTGGCCCGCTGGCTGGCAGCGACGACTCGTCGAGTCCATTGTCGTTGATCGCCATCCGCAAAACTCGAGCCATGCAGACCTCTGTGCCATCCGCAGTGAACAAGGACACATCAATCAGTTGGAGTCGTCGACCGGGGCGGCGGATCTCTACTCGAGCGTTGAGCACTTCTAGCGGCACGGGACGCAACAGCTCAGAGGTCAAACGGCTCACAAACCACTCGGTGCCCCCGGGCTGGTGTTCGAGCGCGAGTCGAGCCATGAGCGCTGACGGCGGACCCCCATGCATGGCGTTCCGATCCCACGGGCCGCGGCAGGCCTCGGTGGGATAGAATCGGTTTTTCTCTCGCTGGAATAACCCCGGCGGCAGCGCACTCATCGTCGCCGACTCTAGGCAGAAGAGGAGGCAGCCCATGAATCCGATCGCGAAAGTGGGACCGTGCAGTACCGCCGGTGACGTTCTTTCGCAGCGAGCAGTGGCTGACGGTGGACCGCGCCAGAGCTCGTGGCTCGCGCTGCGGTTATGTGGATCTAGTCGAGCGACATGAACTGAATCATGGCGTCGCGGAACCCATCCGGCTCATCCATGGGGACAACGTGCCCACATTCGGGAAACTCGACGAGGATACAGGTCGGGATGGTAGCCAACAGACGCGCCGCGTTCTCCGGTGTCAGATACTCTGATTCTGCCCCTCGCATGACCAGTGTGGGGACCTCAATTTCGGCCGCCGCTGCCCAACCTTGCTCTTCGGCGCCTTTGAACGAAATGGCTCGGGGTTCCTGCAGTCTTGGGTCGTACCGCCAGGTCCAGGAGCCATCCGGCTGTCGCTGAATCGCATTACGAATCCGGTGCGACAGGTGGTCGCGGGATGCGAACGGGTTCGCCGCAAGCTCAGTGGCGATCGCATGCTCGGGCGAGTCAAATCGGGCCACCTGTTTGAAATCGGTGTACATCTGGGTCCGCGTGGCCTTCGGGATTGTTGGGGCAATGTCAACCAACACGAGGCGGGCGAGTTCTCCCGGACCAGAGCCGGCATAACGGATCGCTATGGATCCACCCAGCGACTGTCCGACGAGTGTGACGTTGTCGAGCCTCAACGCAGCGACTATCGCCCGAACGTCGCCCACCTGGGTATCCAGGTCGTAGGTATCGGCCCACTGTGACTCACCATGCCCTCGAAGATCAGGGGCGATGACACGGCAATACCGACTCATCTCAGCTGCGAAG
>JABIQM010000141.1 GCA_018699415.1 Acidimicrobiaceae bacterium | reverse complement strand
CTGACGGGCCGCCCATGTCGGTTCGTACCCAGCCGGGATGGATCATCACGACACCGATGCCGTCGTCGCGCACAGCCGCCGCCGTCTTGAGGCTGAGCATGTTGAGCGCCGCCTTCGACACGTTGTACACGGTGTCGGCTCCCATGGTCTGTGCCAAAGCCATCGAGCCGAGCTGGGAGCTGACATTGATGACCATTGCGTCTCGGCCGGCCCGCAACAGGGCGAGCATGTACTTGGTCACCAGCATCGGACCGGTGGCGTTCACCTCCATCACCGCATTGAAGGTCTCGGCGTCGAGATCGAACGGGCCCCGCTCGCCTGGTGGCGCCCCGAAGCTGCGGGCATCGGTGCCGGCGCAATTGATCAGCAGATCGATGCCATCGGTCTGTGATGCGATCTCGGCAGAACCGGCGGCGATCGACGCCTCGGAGCGAAGCTCCATCGTCACCCGTCCACGGAGCCCTTCCGGGGCATCGCCGTTGCGGCTTGTTCCCCAAACTGCATCCCCTGCCTCGATCAGGGCTTCGGCAATACGCCTGCCCAAGCCTCTCCCGGCACCTGTGATCACAACTCGACGGCTACTCACATGGTGACCCTAGCCAGGGAGCGGGGGTGGAGCGACGGGATCAGCGTCAGCACGCCCGACCTCTCTATTCTCGCCTGAGCGGACTCGACGTCAGCGCTGATTCGTGCCCGGCAACATTGCCTCAGTACCGTGATGCCTGTGAGCCAGACCGCATGGGAACCGCACCGTCACGAAGTCATCATCATCGGCGCCGGTGTCTCGGGGATCTACCAGATCAAGCGACTGACCGACCTCGGCATCGATGCAGTCGTGCTCGAAGGCGACGACGACCTCGGTGGCACCTGGTACCGCAACCGCTATCCCGGCGCCCGGTTCGATTCCGAAAGCTACACCTACGGCTACTCCTGGTCACGGGAGGTTCTCGACGAATGGAGTTGGAAGGAGCGGTTCTCCGGCCAGCCCGAGAATCTGCGCTACCTGAACTTCGTGGCCGACAAGTTTGATCTCCGCCGCCACATGCGTTTCGATGCCCGCGTGAGCTCCATGGACTGGGACAATGACGCTCGAGAATGGACCATCAAGCTGGATTCCGGCGCTGTCTACATCAGTCGTTTCGTCATCCCGAGCCTCGGCCCGCTCTCTATGCCAACGCTGCCGAGTTATCCCGGCATGGGCGACTTCACGGGCCCGTCATTCCACACCTACCACTGGCCAGAAGAACCCGTCTCCCTTGAAGGCAAGCGAGTCGGAGTGATCGGTACCGGCGCTACAGGCATCCAGGTCATTGGGGAACTTGCGGACAAGGTCGGTGAGTTGAAGGTCTTCCAGCGGCGCCCGAACTGGAGTTCACCGCTCAACAACTCGGAGATCTCGGGCGAGGAGATGGTCGAGATCCGCAACCGCTACGACGAGATCTTCGCCAGCTGCGCTGAGTCTCCCGGCGGGTTCGAGCATGTACCCGACTGGCGGGGATTTTCGAGCCTCACCGAGCAGGAACGCCACGCCCACTACGACTTCCTCTACACCCAGCCCGGGTTCGCCATCCTCGTCGCCAACTTCGCCGAGATCTTCTTTGACCAGGCCGCCAACGACGAGATCTCCGCGTACATCGCCAACCGCATCCGTGATCGGGTCGATGACCCTGTGCTCGCTGAGAAGCTGATCCCGAAGGATCACGGATTTGGTATGCAAAGGCTTCCTCTGGAGACGAACTACTTCGAGGCCTACAATCGTGAAAATGTGCATCTCGTCGATCTGTCCGAAGCCCCCATCGAACGCATCACGATGTCAGGAATCCAGACCACAGCTGAGCACCATGACCTTGATGTCATCGTCTACGCCACCGGCTTCGATGCGATAACCGGCGGCTATGACCGCATCAACATCCGCGGCATCGACGGCCTGCTCTTGGGTGATGTGTGGGCCGATAGTCCCCGCACCTTCGTCGGGGTCCTCGCCCACGGCTTCCCCAACATGTTCATGGTCGCCGGTCCTCAGAGCGTCTCCGGTTCAACCAACTTCCCCCGGGCCATCGAGACTGGTGTCGATTGGGTGACAAACCTCCTGATCCATGCTCGCAGCGGCGGCTGCACCCGGATAGAGGCGACGGCTGAAGCCGAACAGGACTGGGTCGATGAGGTGGTGCGGGCCCACGAACGAATGATGTTTCGCCATAGCAAAGGCTGGTTCACCGGCTACAACTCCAACGTCGCCGGTCATCATGAGGGAAAGATCCGCTATCAGGCCTACTTCGGTGGCGCCCCCCGCTACGCAGCCAAGGTCGCAGAGCTTGCCGCTGCCGGCTACCCCGGTGTGACCTTGACCTAGTTGGGACGCAATGGTCAGACCGCCGTGTCGGCTGATGGCAGGTCAGCATTGCCCCATTGACCTCAACCTCTCTCGCCCTATGGAACACTGCAGCGATGTCCACCCACCAATCGGTTCCCACCCTCGACCTCGAGCCCTGGTGGGAAGGTACGGCAACTGAGCGAGAGTCTGTGGCCGCCCAACTCGACAACGCCGCGACATCTGTGGGTTTCATGCAGCTCTCGGGCCATCGAATCCCCCCGCCGACGATCGACGCCATGGTGACGGCCAGCGCCACATTCTTCGACTTGTCGATGCAACAGAAGCTGGCTGCCCGCCCCGTCGACTTGGCGACGAACCGCGGCTATGCCCCTCCGTTCTCCGAGGGACTGGCGTACAGCCTCGGGGAGGAGTCGATCCCGGATTCGTTTGAGGCGTTCAACATCGGCGAGGACGATGTCGACGTCTCCGATCCATTCTTTGCGGCTGAAAAGCATCGATTCTTCGCTCCCAATGTTTGGCCGGATTCACCCGCCGACCTACGCCGCGCTCTCGTCGAGTACTTCGCCGAAGCCCGGCGAGTCGCCATGACATTGACCGATGTCTTCGCTCTGGCACTCGGACTCGGAGACGGCTGGTTCCGTCCGTATGTCGACCGATCAACCACGACGATGCGGATTATCAACTATGAACGCGTTGCCGAAAATCCAACCGAGACAACGGGACTCGGAATGGGGGCACACACCGACTATGGCGTGGTAACCGTGCTCTGGTCCGATGGGCATCCCGGCTTGGAAGTACTCGGATCTGACGGAACGTGGTGGCAGGCTTGTGCCGATCCAGGCAACCTGCTGGTCAATCTTGGGGACATGACCGCCGAGTGGACCAATGACCGATGGAAATCCACGCTGCACCGGGTGCTCCCACCCTCCGCCGTCGGGGTCGACCGACGGCAGAGCACAGCATTCTTCTTCGACGCAAATTGGGATGCTCGGATCGAGTGCCTGCCGACCTGTGTCAGCGCCGACAATCCACCCCGGTATCCAGCCGTTCTTGCTGGCGAACACCTCCTGGCAAAGCTCATGGGGCCCCGGGAACTCCGCGCGAGTGCCGCCACCAATACCGCTGTCGAGCGCATCACCGACACCAATTGACCTGGCCCTGGTCGGTTCGGGCGGCTCACCCCGCTGTTTCCGCTGCGAGCGAGCGCATCTGGACCGCGGCGAGAGCAAGTGCGGCGGCGGCGGCGATGACCACCCAGGTCCACGAGTCTGTGGCGTCACGGATGGTGCCGCCGAGAAGGGGACCGATGCCTCCGGCCAAACCG
>JABIQM010000051.1 GCA_018699415.1 Acidimicrobiaceae bacterium | reverse complement strand
TCCTGAAGCAGACGGTGATAGACGTCGGCCTGCGGGTTGGCGAGCATGGCCGAAGAGTTGAACTGCGAAGAGACGTTCTGCTGCGAGGTCATATGCAGAAAGGTTACCGCCCTCGAACCCCGCACTGGCGACGCGTAAAACCTTTACTCCTCGAACTGCCATTCTTCCTAAAGCCGGACGATGAGACGGCCGCTCGCACAATCGGCCGCGGTACCACCCAACGACACCCTCTGGCATCGCTACAGCACGACTTCCGGAACCGATGATGGGGGTGCCACAGCCGCTGACCTTAGAGCGATGACCAACACAAGTCTTCGCCTCATACTTCAAACATTGGCGAATCAGCATGGATCTTGAGACCGATACCATGGCAGGCAGACCACGCGGACGTGGTGGAATTGGCAGACACGCCAGGTTTAGGTCCTGGTGCCCGGAAGGGTGTGGGGGTTCAAGTCCCCCCGTCCGCACGATGTTCTCAGTCGGTCAGGGGCTCCCATCTTCGGTTATCCGAAGGTCGCTGGCCACCAACCGAGCTCGGATCGTGGCGACTCCTGCAAAGACTCGAACAGTTGCCTCGTCGGCGCCGTCGACCTTCCAGGACTCGACATCTGCGCTGTCGAACTGAAAGGTCGTCCATGCATCGGCGTCGTCGTGCACAGGAGCCAGGCCAAGATGCAGCGTGCCCCCAATCCACTCCGCTCGCCGTAGCGCCACCGTAGGAAAGTCAACCCCAGTGACCTGACGGCAAGGGTCAATTGGGGCAGCAGACAGTCGCTCCCAACGCCCGGGGCCAGCGGCTTCAGCCGCGGCCAGGAACGCATTGAACTGCCCGCGCGGATGCGGCTCGTTCAACCCCATTCCCCATGTGAACTCGCCGCGCCCTGTATCCCATCTCGGCTCATATGAAGCTTCAATACCGGCAGCGAGTCGCTCTTCGAGTTCAGGCACATCCCACTCTCGGGCAAGTAGCAACGAGGCCCCGATCCCGCGTCCAGCCGGAAGCGGCTTGCGTAGCTCGCCGTAGTAGCCGGCCGAAACACACGCAGCGTCCCAGAGCCGACGTGCCTCATCGGGCACCTGCGCAGCGGCATAGAACGATGTGACATTGGCCGCCGCTGCGGGCAGTCGGTGATGCACATCGAGTAGTGGGTCGTAGTACAGCGTGGTCATCGTTGGCAGCTCAGCGGTGTCGAGATCGAGATAATTCGCTCGGGCGTAGTCCCACCAGGGCTTGAACGCCTGCTCGTTGAAGTCAGTGCCGTGTTTGTTGTCGTGAAGTCTCAGACCGAGACCTGCGCCAGCCAGTCAAAATGGCCAAACCTTCGTGTTCTCTCAATGGCAGCCAATCGGGGCCGCCAACCATTGACGAGTCAATGATTCGGCGATCTGCGAATGCGTCCAGGTAAACGTGTTGTCGCCGTCTCGAATCATCTCAAACGGTTGGTTCCAGTGATCATCATCGCCGGCGATCATCGAACGGATACCGAGCAGCACGAGAAAGAAGCCCTTGTAAAAGAGCATTCCGTCGGCGGCAACGGGATCCATCTGCACACCCCACGGCTGGGTGCCATTGGCGGTCCAGCCCGGCACGTCGTAGTCACCAAAAAGCTCCGGTGGAATCAGGAGCCGATAGAAATCGGGATACTCGCCGCGATCGGGGTCGTGGCCGAACTGGGTCAACCAATCCGCCGCCGACCACCAGCCAGTGTGGCGTTGGATCAGCTGGTCGAGGATACGAACGTATGGCTCCGTCCATGCCGGAGTGCGATGAGCCATCAAACCCATCGCATACGAGGAGTCCACCAGATCAAACCGGTGCCAGCTCGCCATGGGCGGGTCCGACCGATCATCCCAATGCGGATGGGGCCGGCCCTCGCGACCCCAGTCGTCAGGCGTGTGAGCTTTGCGGTCGAGATACCGCAGCCAACCCAGCGATCGATCCGAAAGCGTCATAACCCTTGGCTAACCCGGGTTGCGCCGACGAGGTCGGGCAATGCGCCCATGAGGTCGATCTTCTCGCTAGTTAACATGGGGACACCTTCTTACCAGTCACGCCGATTATGTCCCTTGTGTGACTTCCTCGCCAGAAACAGTCTCACACCCAAGGTCGCTGCGTGCACTGGCTCGGCCATAGGTTCCGACGATCATGCCGAAGATCACGATCCCACCCCCGATGAATGTGGCAGCAACCGGCTTCTCACTGAACGCGATCCATGCCCATGCGGTTGCAGCCAAAGTCTCGACCGGCACGAAGAGTGCTATCTCGGCCGCCGGAGCAAAGCGCGGAGCGTTGGTGTGCGCGATCCGGCCCATCGGATTGAACAGCAAGCCCATACACACCACGGAGAAATACGCCCGCTGATCATGTCCAAATGGATTGTCGATGAACCACACCGTGATGACAATGGAGATCATCGCTGCCAGCGCAAGACCAACAAATCGGCTCATGTCGCTGTATCGACGCCAGACATTCATGTTGATGGCGAAGGCAACGATTGCGACAAGAGCGAGAAAGTCACCGACCAAGTTTGGCTCACCCACCGAACCCGATACGACGATCACAACACCGGCGATGGTGATCAGGATCGCCAGCCAGACCTGGCGCGAGGTCCGTTCTCCCAGCATGATCCGGCCCACGATGGCGGCGATCACGGGCGCAGCCGCCACGATCACAACGACGTTGGACACGTTCGTCTTCGTCACCGCAGTGATGAACGAGATCTGGCTGACCGCCGAGAGAGCTCCAACAATCAGAAGCGGGCGGCGATACTGGCGGAACGCCGCCAGGGGTTTGCCGCCATCGACGACGCGTTGGGCCACGAGTTGCACGGGCAATGACAAACAACCAACCAGAAACGCCACATTCCAGCCGTTGAGCTCCGACAACCGGATGAAGTATGAGTCCGTCGACACCAACAGCATGCCGAGGGCTGCAAGTCCCCATCCCTTTCGCCGGTCGATATGCATCTCGGGACGCTAGTCGCTGCGCGGCTCTCGCAATACCGCTGCCAGCGCACGCAACGCTCGGCCTCGATGGCTGATCTCGTGCTTCTCGTCGCCCATCTGCGCAAAGGTACGACCATCTCGCTCATGCGGGACAAAGACGGAGTCGTAGCCGAATCCTCCATCACCGGTTGGTTCCGCGGCGATCACACCCTCGACCACGCCTTCAACACAGAGTTCCCGACCATCGGGCCACACCACCATCACGGCGGTGCGGAACCGGGCAGTGCGGTGCTCGGGGGCAACGGCGCCAACCCGATGGAGTTCGGCCAACAGCTTGTCAACATTGTCCTGATAGGTCGCATCCTGGCCTGCGTAGCGGGCGGAATATACCCCGGGAGCACCATCGAGAGCATCGACTTCGAGTCCGGTGTCGTCACTGACCGCGCCAGCACCGGCTGCAGCACAAACCGCCACTGCCTTCAGGCGGGCATTGCCCTCCAAGTCGGGCGCATCTTCGACCACCTCGCCCAGATCAGCCGGCCGGGGCAAGAGGTCAACGAGACCGTCGAGTACCAGCGCAATCTCCGCGACCTTGTCCGGATTCGCGCTCGCGCAAACCAGCCGGGGCAGATCGCCCATCAGCGACCGGGGGTACGAGGTGACGGCGGCTCGGCCAACACAGCGCGTTGGGCCGCAGCGATCGTCTCAACTCCGCCGGCGGCGAGATCAAGAAGTGCTCCAAGCTCATCCCGGCTGAATGTCGCGCCCTCGGCGGTGCCCTGCACTTCGATGAGTTGTCCGGTACCGGTCATGACGACGTTGAAGTCGACGTCGGCGGTCGAGTCCTCCGGGTACGGGAGATCGAGCACGGGCTGACCGTTGACGATGCCCACAGAGATCGCCACGCACTCCGTTGTCAGCGGGTTCGACGTGATCATGCCGGATTGCACCATGCGGGTGCATGCGTCATGCAGCGCGACGTAGGCCCCACAAATCGAGGCGGTGCGAGTGCCACCGTCGGCCTGCAACACGTCGCAATCGAGGTCGATCGACACCTCGCCGAGCGCTTTCATGTCGGTAACCGCACGCAGCGACCGGCCGATCAGTCGCTGGATCTCCTGGGAACGACCATTGGGTCCGTTCTTGGGACGGCGAACACGCTCTGGCGACGAGCCCGGCAGCATCGAGTACTCGGCCGTGACCCATCCCTCGCCTTTGCCTCGCATCCAGCGAGGCACATCCTCGTCAACCGACGCTGTGCACAAGACACGCGTCTCGCCGAAGGTAAC
>JABIQM010000053.1 GCA_018699415.1 Acidimicrobiaceae bacterium | reverse complement strand
CCCGCCGCTCCACCATCATCCCAGACATGATCGGTCACACGCTGGCCGTTCACGATGGCCGCAAGCACGTCCCGGTGTACGTCACCGAGTCGATGATCGGTCACAAGCTCGGAGAGTTCGCGCCCACCCGCACGTTCAAGTTCCATGCGGGCCAGGAGCGAGGTGCTCGCCGATGACGGCAGCAAAGACGAACGAGCGTCCGGGGACCCGGGCCAAGGCCAGCCATGTGCGCGCCTCGGCCTACAAAGCCCGTGAAGTGCTCAACGAGGTCCGTGGCAAGAGCTACGCCCAGGCCGCCGAAATTCTGGCGTTCTCCGAGCGTGGTATCGCCCGCGACATCCTCAAAGTGCTCGACTCCGCCGTTGCCAACGCCGAGCACAATGACGGCCAGCTCGCTGAGGAACTCTTTGTTTCGGCGTGCTACGCCGACGAAGGGCCCACACTGAAGCGCTGGCGTCCCCGTGCTCGTGGCCGCGCAACCCGCATTCGCAAGCGCACCTGCCACATCACCGTCATCGTGAGCCGCTACGACGACGTCACCCTCGACGCCCTTCGTGATCGCGAAGCCGCCACTGGTCGCGCCGGTTCGACCGTCGCTGCAGAGGCTCGTCGCTCTCGTGTTGCTCAGTCAAAGGCCCGTGAAGAGGCCGCCCACGATCACGATCACGATCATGACGACGAGGAACCCACAATCGAAGCGCAGGCGTCCGAGATTGTCGACGCCACCGCGGCTTCGATGGCCGCCGCTGACGAAACCTATGATGCCGAAAAGGCCGATTCCGATCAGGACGCTGTCGTCGACGCCGACGATGCGACACCGTTTGGGCCGCTCAGCCACGCTCCTCTTGAGGACGAGCAAGAGATGCCCGAGGGTTACCCGATCAAAGGCAATGCCGATTCGATGAAGTACCACCAGCCTGAAGGCCGCTGGTACGACAACACCGTTGCCGAGGTGTGGTTCGCCACTGCCGCGGCCGCAGAGGACGCCGGTTTCGTCGAAGCCGGCACCAAGGCCAAGAGCTCGGACGAGGAAGAATAAGCATGGGTCAAAAGATCAACCCCTACGGCTTCCGTCTCGGAATAACGACCGATTGGAAGAGCCGCTGGTTCGCCGATCGTCAGGAATACGCCGACTATGTGATCGAGGATTGGAAGATCCGCGATTACTTGCTCAACGAGCTTCCCCACGCGGCCATCAGCCGTGTCGAGGTGGAGCGCACCCGTGAGCGTCTACGTGTCGACGTGCACACCGCTCGTCCCGGAATCGTCATCGGACGCCGTGGTTCTGAAGCCGACCGCCTCCGTGCGGGTCTTACCGCCATCAGCGGTAACCCGAAGGTTCAGCTGAACATCCAAGAGATCAAGCAGCCAGAGCTCGACGCTGCGTTGATCGCCCAGGGCATCGCCGACCAGCTCGCTGGTCGAGTGGCGTTCCGTCGTGCCATGAAGCGTGCCGTGCAGAACGCTCAGAAGGCCGGCTCTCTCGGAATTCGAGTCCAGTGTTCGGGCCGCCTCGGCGGTTCCGAAATGGCCCGCACCGAGTGGTACCGCGAAGGCCGTGTCCCGCTGCACACACTCCGCGCCGACGTCGACTACGGCTTCCGCGAAGCTCGCACCACTGCGGGTCGTATTGGTGTGAAGGTCTGGCTCTACAAGGGCGACATTCTCCCTTACAAGATGCAGACCGAGGACAAAGCCACGCTCGAAGCTGCGATGGCAGCCGGTGAGACCAGTGGTCAAGCCAAGCCCCGCAAGATCGTCTCCAGCGCCGCTGCTCGTAAGCGTGTCGCCACTCCCGATACCGACGCTGATGTCGAGGTTGAGGAAGAGCCGGCACCGCTTATCAAGGAAGCGGACCCCGAATTCGAAAAGCTTCTCGACGAGGAAGATGCCATTGAAGCATCCACTCGTGAGCAGAGCGAAACCCCGCATTTCCGGGCGAACGACTGAGGTTGTTGTCATGTTGATGCCCAAGAAAGTCAAGCACCGCAAGCAGCACCGGGGACGCACCAAGGGTGTGTCCAAGGGACGCACCGAAGTCACGTATGGCGACTTCGGTATCCAAGCCCTGGAGCCTGGCTGGATCACGGCTCGTCAAATCGAAGCGGCCCGTATCGCCATGACCCGTCACATCAAGCGTGGTGGCAAAGTGTGGATCAACGTCTTCCCGGACAAGCCTGTCACCCAAAAGCCGGCCGAAACCCGCATGGGTTCCGGTAAGGGCAACCCCGAGCATTGGGTAGCGGTCGTTAAGCCCGGCAAGGTCATGTTCGAGCTCACGTACCACGACGAGGAAATCGCCCGTGGCGCAATCGATCGTGCCATCCAGAAGCTGCCAATCAAGGCACGTTTCGTGAGCCGCGAGGAGGCGTTCTAATGGCAAAGTCCAAGCCCCTGAGTGATCTCGGCGACACAGATCTCATCGAGAAGCTTGCCGATGCGAAGGAAGAGCTGTTCAATCTGCGCTTCCAACTCGCCACCGGCCAGCTCGACAATTCGGCCCGCATGAAGCTGGTCAAGAAGGAAATCGCCCGGGTCAACACCGAGTTGCGGGCCCGCGAGATCGCCGATGCCGACGCCCTGGCGTCCTCGGCGAGCGGAGAGGATAACTAAATGTCTGAACAAGCAGCATCTGATCAGGTAACACATGGGCAGGCAACCGAAGCTCGACCCAACGCCCGCAAAGTTCGCGAAGGCACGGTCGTGTCCGACAAAATGGACAAGACCGCAGTCGTGGAAACAGTCGATCGGGTCCGCCACCGCCGCTACGCCAAGACGGTGCAGCGCAACAAGAAGTTGCATGTGCACGATGAGGAAAACACCCTCAACGTGGGCGACC
This sequence comes from Acidimicrobiaceae bacterium, assembly GCA_018699415.1. Lineage (GTDB taxonomy): Bacteria > Actinomycetota > Acidimicrobiia > Acidimicrobiales > Aldehydirespiratoraceae > JAACCU01. The sequence goes on along the minus strand of JABIQM010000053.1, from coordinate 27,225 downwards.
GCGTGCGTGTACAGGAGACCCGGCCCCTTTCCAAGAACAAGCGCTGGCGTCTCGTTGAAGTTCTGGAGCGTGCGAAGTGATTCAGCAGGAATCTCGTCTTCGGGTCGCTGACAACTCGGGTGCCAAGGAGGTCTTGTGCATCAAGGTCCTCGGCGGCTCGAAGCGTCGCTACGCATCGATCGGCGACGTGTTCGTCGCCGCCGTCAAGGATGCGATCCCCGGCGCTCAGGTCAAAAAGGGTGACGTCGTGAGATGTGTCGTTGTCCGAGTCAAGAAGGAAAAGCGTCGTCCGGACGGGTCGTACATCCGTTTCGACGAAAACGCTGCCGTGCTCATCAACGATCAGAAGCAGCCACGTGGCACGCGTATCTTTGGCCCAGTCGGTCGTGAGCTTCGTGACAAGCAGTTCATGCGCATCGTGTCGCTGGCTCCGGAGGTTCTCTGATGCCTGCGAAGAACAGCAAGAAGCAGAAAATGAAGATCATCAAAGGCGATCGAGTCGTGGTCTTGTCCGGTAAGGACAAGGGCTCCGAGGGTGTCGTCGAACGTGCCATCCCTGAGGCTGGCAAGGTCATCGTGGACGGCGTAAATATCGCCAAGAAGCACCAAGCGCCAACCAGCGGCGACCAGCAGGGCGGGATCATCGATAGGGCTATGCCGATCGATGTTTCCAATGTCGCCGTGGTGAGTCCCAAGGATGGCAAGGCCACCCGTGTTGGTTACAAGATCAACGCTGATGGCACAAAGGTCCGCTTTTGCAAGCGCACGGGAGCCGAACTCTCATGAGTACTGCAACGCTCACTCCTCGTCTCCGCACGAGGTATAACGAGGAAATCAAGCAGGCCCTTCACGCCGACCTTGAACTCTCCAATGTCATGCTCGTGCCCAAGATCGAAAAGATCGTCCTCAACATGGGTGTCGGCGATGCTGTCGCCCAGGCGAAATTGCTCGATGGCGCTGTGTCCGACATGGAGATCATCGCCGGCCAGAAGGCAGTCATCACCCGGGCTAAAAAGTCACTCGCCAGCTTCAAGCTGCGTGAGGGCCAAGCCATTGGCTGCAAGGTCACCTTGCGTGGTGACCGCATGTACGAGTTCCTCGATCGCCTCATCTCGTTGGCAATTCCGCGAATTCGCGACTTCCGAGGCCTGTCGCCAAAGTCATTTGACGGCAACGGCAATTACACGTTCGGTGTGACCGAACAACTCATGTTCCCAGAGGTTGACTACGACAAGGTCGACATCACTCGGGGAATGGACATCACGATCGTCACCACGGCGAAGACCAACGATCACGGGCGTGCATTGCTCGCGGCGTTTGACTTCCCGTTCCGACGCGAGGGGCAGTGACCCATGGCTAAAAAAGCTCTCAGAGAAAAGCAACAGCGCACACCGAAATTCAAGGTGCGCGGGTACACCCGTTGTCGGCGGTGTGGCCGACCGCATTCGGTGTACCGCAAGTTCGGTCTCTGCCGAATATGTTTCCGCAAGATGGCGCATGCCGGCGAACTGCCGGGCGTCAAGAAAGCTAGCTGGTAGGGAGGTGGCACGACGATGACAATGACTGATCCGATATCCGACATGCTCACCCGCATTCGTAACGCCAATGTTGCGATGCATGATGAGGTGTCCATGCCTTCCTCAAGGCAAAAACTTGCACTCGCCAAGGTTCTTGAGAAGGAGGGCTACATCAGCTCCTTCTCCGAGGCCGACAATGGTGAGAAGCCTGGCACAACGCTGACCATCGAGATGAAGTACAGCCCTGAACGGGCTCGCGTCATCTCCGGTATCAAGCGTGTATCCAAGCCTGGTCTACGCATTTACCGTCAGCGCAACGAGATCCCCCGTGTTCAGGGTGGTCTTGGCGTGGCAGTTGTGTCGACCAACAAGGGCCTGATGTCCGACCGCGAAGCACGGAAGAACCGCATGGGCGGCGAAATTCTGTGCTTCGTCTGGTGAGGAGGCTGGTATGTCACGCGTAGGCAACGCTCCCATCACTATCCCGTCCGGCGTCGAGGTTTCGATCTCGAGGGCCACGGTCTCGGTCAAGGGCTCCAAAGGCTCGCTCGAGCAGGATCTCAAGGGTGGTATCACGGTTCGCGAAGATGAGGGCACACTCGTTGTTGAGCGATCCGATGAATCCGGCGAGTCGCGGGCCCTTCACGGCCTCACCCGCTCGCTGGTGCAGAACATGATCACTGGTGTGACTGAGGGCTTCGTTAAGGAGCTTCAGATCCAGGGTGTCGGTTATCGAGCGACGGTCAAGGGCTCTAACGCTCTTGAACTGGCTCTCGGCTACAGCCATCCCGTTAACATCACTGCTCCCGAAGGCATCGAGTTCGATGTCCCCGTGCAGACACAGATCTTTGTCAAAGGAATCGACAAGCAGCTTGTCGGCCAGGTTGCGGCCGACATTCGCAAGTGGCGCAAGCCCGAGCCCTACAAGGGCAAGGGAATTCGTTACGCGGGCGAGCGTGTGATTCGTAAAGCTGGAAAGGCGGCCAAGTAATGGCAGTTTCCGCCAAGAAGCGTCGCGACGATCGTATTCGCCGTCACCGCAGGGTTCGCAAGAACGTCCGCGGCAGCGCCGAGCGTCCACGTGTCGCCGTATTTCGTTCCAACAAGCACATTTCGGCACAGGTCATCGACGACCTCACCGGTGTGACGCTGGCCGCCGCCTCCACTACGGAATCGGCGTTGCGCAGCGACAACAACGGCAACATCGAAGCCGCTACCAAGGTTGGCGCTCTGCTTGCAGAGCGCGCTAAGGCTGCCGGCATCGACACTGTCGTGTTTGATCGTGGTGGATTTCGCTACCACGGCCGGGTTGCGGCGCTCGCCGACGCAGCTCGCGAAGGAGGGCTTACGTTCTGATGGCTTATGATCGCAAGAACAACGATCGCGACAACCCACGTGATGGCGGCGAAGGTCTTCGTGAGTCCCGCGTCATCAACATCAACCGCGTCGCCAAGGTCGTCAAGGGCGGTCGTCGTTTCTCCTTCACCGCTCTTGTGGTGATTGGTGACGGCGCTGGTCAGGTAGGTCTTGGTTACGGCAAGGCTAAGGAAGTCCCGCTGGCTATCCAGAAGGGCACCGAAGAGGCTCGTCGTAACCTATTCAAGGTAGCGATGGCCGGTTCAACAATCGTCCATGAGACCATTGGTGAACTTGGTGCAGGCCGAGTCATGCTTAAGCCTGCCGCCCCCGGCACCGGCGTGATCGCCGGTGGTGCAGCCCGTGCCATCCTCGAAGAGGCTGGCATCCACGACGTGCTTTGCAAGTCGTTGGGTTCGCCGAACCACATCAATGTTGCCCGCGCCACGATCGCAGGCCTGAAGGATCAGCGTCGCCCCGACGAGATCGCTCGGCTTCGTGGTCTTGACCCTGAAGAGTTCCTTCCGCCGGCATTGTGGAAGGCGTACCAGGAAGCAGAGCGTGGCCCTGATGCTGCGGCCAAGTCGAGTGAGGTGTCGTGATGGCGCTGAAAGTCACACAGGTCAAGTCCAACATCGGTTGTAAGCCCAAGCAGCGGGGCACTCTTCGTGCCCTTGGTTTGCGCGGCATCGGCCGGACCAACACCCTTCCCGATCGCCCGGAAATCCGCGGCATGATCGCCCGGGTTCCCCACCTCGTATCGGTCGAGGAAGTCTCAGAGGTTGCAAGCACATGAGCATCAAGATTCACGATCTTCAGCCGCCTGCCGGCTCCAACAAGCGTGGCAAGCGCAAGGCACGTGGTATTGGCGGTAAGGGCGGCAAGACCGCAGGCCGTGGCACCAAGGGCCAGCGCGCGCGTAACACCGTCCCGATCGGTTTTGAGGGTGGACAAATGCCCCTCCTGCGCCGGGTTCCGAAGCTTCGCGGCTTCACCAACCCGTTCCGTGTGGAGTATCAGGCCATCAACCTCGACACCATTGCTGATGCTGGCCTGAGTGAAGTCTCTCCTGAGACTCTTCTCGAACGTGGCTTGGTTTCAAAGGGCGCGCTTGTCAAGGTCCTCGGTCGCGGCGAGCTTGGCTCCGCCGTGACAGTGAAGGCGCACGCCTTCTCGAAGTCGGCTGAAGCGGCCATCACCGCTGCGGGCGGTACTGTCGAGAAGATTGACCTGCCATGGAGCGTTCGTCCATCACACGGCAGCTTCAGCCAACACACCAACCGCTGATTCGGGGCCGCCGATTCGGCGACTATCCGCAGGAGTCTGCTCATGCTGTCACGAGTGCTCAACATGTTCCGTGTCGCCGATTTGCGCGGCAAGATCATCTTCACGCTCTTCATCATCGCCATCTACCGACTCGGCGCGTTCGTGCCGGCTCCGGGGGTCGATGTCGAAGCCGTGCAACTGCTACGCGATCAAGCGAACCAGGGCGGCATCCTCGGGTTCATGCAGCTGTTTTCCGGAGGCGCGCTCACCCAATTTGCGGTGTTCGCACTCGGGATTATGCCGTACATCACCTCGTCGATCATCATGCAGATCCTCGGCGTCGTGATTCCGAAGATTGAGCAGTGGCAGCAGCAAGGTGCCGTCGGTCAGCGCAAAATCACACAATGGACCCGCTATCTCACGATCACGATCGCCATCGTGCAATCAACGAGCTTCGCCTTCCTGTTCCACAATGGCGGCATCGTCGGTGGTGACCTTGACCTTCTGCCGAAGTTCAACGCGTGGACCGTGTTCGTCGTGGTTCTCACACTCACCACCGGCACTGCATTGCTGATGTGGATGGGTGAACTCATCACCCAGCGCGGCATTGGCAACGGGATGTCGTTGCTTATCTTCGCCTCGGTCGTGTCGAGCCTCCCTGCTCAGGGTGCGCTGGTACATGCCGAGAACGGCGTCGCTGCGCTCACCGGTCTGATCATCGTGGCCGTCGGCTTGCTCGTCTGCATCGTCTTCGTCGAGCAGGGTCAGCGTCGAATCCCAGTCCAGTTTGCTAAGCGAGTAGTTGGGCGTCGCATGTACGGTGGCCAGAGCACCTACATCCCGCTGAAGGTCAACCAGTCCGGCGTGATCCCAATCATCTTCGCCAGTTCGGTTCTGTACCTGCCAAACCTCATTGCTGTGGCGCTGCCCAACGAGGGCTGGGGTGGCAGCATTCAGCGTTGGGTCGACAACAACCTGGCTGATCCGAGTTCCCCGGTTTATTTGACCTTCTTCGGTGTGATGATCGTGGGCTTCGCCTACTTCTACACTGCCATCAGCTTCGATCCGGCCAAGCAGGCTGACACCATTCGCAAGCAGGGTGGTTTTATCCCCGGTATTCGTCCAGGTCCGCAGACCGAGCGGTACCTGGCCCGCATCCTTTCTCGCATTACCTTCCCCGGCGCCCTCTTCATTGCTGGTGTGGCCCTGATCCCGTCGATACTGATCGCGGCGACGCTCGGTACCGGTAGCGGCACGGGCTATGGCGGCGGCGCCGGTGGCTTCGCCTTTGGCGGCATCTCCTTGCTCATTGCGTCGGGCGTTGCGCTCGAGACGATGAAGCAAATCGATAGCCAGCTTATGATGCGCAACTATGAAGGCTTCCTCAAGTAGGTCATCATGGTCGTCCTTCGAATGGTGATTCTGGGCCGCCAAGGTTCAGGCAAGGGAACGCAATCGCTTCGGCTCGCTGAGGCCTACGGATGCGTGCATCTCTCGACTGGTGACATTCTGCGCGCCGCGGTGGGAGAGGGCACTGATCTCGGCCAGCAGGCTGAAGCCGTAATGAACAGTGGTGGGCTCGTCGGCGACGACATCATGATCCCGCTCGTACAAGAACGCATCGGTAAGGACGACATAGCCACCAGTGGGGTTCTCCTCGATGGCTTTCCTCGGACTGCTGATCAGGCCAACGGCCTCGAGTCCATGCTTGGTGCTCGCGGTCAAATGCTCACCGTTGCCATCAACCTCGACGTTCCCGTTGCGGAAGTGACGCTGCGAATGATGGCTCGGGGTCGTGAAGACGACACCGAAGACGCCATCGCCCGCCGACTCGACCTCTATGAGGCTGAAACGGCACCTCTTCTCGACTGGTTCGCTGAACGGGGCCTTCTGGCCACGGTCGACGGTCTGGGTGAGGAATCCGACGTGTTCGGCCGGCTCCAAGCCGTGATCGATCAGCGCCTCGCATGAAACAGCACATCGGTGTCGTCGCGCGGGTTGGTCGCTCCTAGAGCGCCCTGTAGCGTAGTCGACTGGCCTGTTCTCAGGTCACCCTCTCGCGTGCCACCGTGGCATGTGAGTTTTCAGGAGGTTTAGTCCTGCCGAAGCAAAAGGAAGATGCGATTGTCCTCGAGGGCACCGTCAATGAGTCGCTCCCCAACGCCATGTTCCGCGTTGAGCTGGAGAACGGCCACAAGGTTCTCGCGCACATCAGCGGAAAGATGCGCATGCATTACATCCGTATTCTTCCCGGCGACCGAGTCCAGGTAGAGCTAACCCCGTACGACCTCCAACGAGGTCGGATCACCTACCGCTACAAGTAGCGCCCAAGCTCCCGTCGTATGGCGGGGATGAAACAGAGATCGTGTAATGAAGGTTCGAGCAAGCGTCAAGAAGATCTGTGACAAGTGCAAGGTGATTCGTCGCCACGGCAATGTCATGGTGATCTGTGAAAACCCGCGTCACAAGCAGAGGCAGGGCTAGTTATGGCACGCATTAGCGGCGTCGATATTCCTCGTGAGAAGCAGGTGGGCATCAGCCTTACCTACATCTTCGGCATTGGTCGTGCGGTCGCGCAGCAGGTTTGCGCCGCCACCGACATTGCGCCCACCACACGGGTTCGTGACCTGACTGACGACGAGGTTGCTCGTCTTCGGTCCTATATCGACTCCGACCTCCAGGTCGAAGGTGATCTCCGTCGTGAGGTGTCCCAGGACATCAAGCGCAAGATGGAAATCGGTTGTTACCAGGGTCTGCGCCACCGTCGTGGCCTCCCGGTTCGTGGACAGCGCACCCACACCAACGCTCGTACTCGCAAGGGTCCCAAGAAGACCGTTGCGGGCAAGAAGAAGGTGACGAAGTAATGGCGAAGCCAGCAGCCGGAGGCCGTCGGCCCCGCAAGCGCGAGCGCAAGAATGTCACCCATGGGGTGGCGCACATCAAGAGCTCGTTTAACAACACCATCATCACCATCACCGACCAGAGCGGTGACGTACTCGCCTGGGCCTCGGCCGGCAACGTCGGATTCAAGGGTTCACGCAAGTCGACCCCATACGCCGCTCAGATGGCCGCCGAGCAGGCCGCCCGTCGAGCAATGGAACACGGCGTTCGCAAGGTTGACGTACAGGTCAAAGGTCCCGGCTCCGGCCGCGAGACCGCTATTCGTTCGATCCAGCAAGCTGGTATTGAAGTCACTGGGATCAAGGATTGCACACCGATCCCACATAACGGCTGCCGCTTGACCAAGCGGCGGAGGGGTTAAGCAATGTCGCGCTACACCGGACCACGCGCCCGCGTTTCACGCCGGCTCGGCACCAACATCTGGGGCACCAAGGGCGAGACCATCGCTCTTGACAAGCGTCCCTACCCGCCAGGCGATCACGGCCGAAGCCGCCGTCGCGGCTCCGTGTCGGAATACCTTCTGCAGCTGCAGGAAAAGCAGAAGGCTCGGTTCTCTTACGGTCTTACCGAACGTCAGTTCCGCAACATCTTCGCTGAGGCCTCGCGTCGTCAGGGAGTGACCGGCGAGAACATGCTTCGCTACCTCGAGCTTCGCCTCGATAACGTGATCTATCGCGCCGGCTGGGGAGCTACCCGTCCCCAGTCTCGTCAGTTCGTGAACCACGGACACGTCAACGTTAATGGTCGCCGGGTAGACATTCCCAGCTACCGCCTCCGCAAGGGTGACATTGTTGAACTGCGCTCCAACGCACAAGACTTCGTCACTGTGCAGTGGAACCTCGATGTGCTGGACCGCACGCCTCCGGCGTGGCTCGACCGCAACGAGCAATTCCAGATCACCGTCCGCGAGCTGCCCATCCGTGAGCAGATCGACATCCCCGTACGCGAACAGCTCATCGTTGAGCTGTACTCGAAGTAGTCGAGGTATTTGATGCTTGTAATTCAACGTCCCTCAGTCGAAGCCATTGATGAGCCCGAAGGCAACCTGCAGCGTTTTGCTGTCGGCCCTCTCGAGCCCGGCTTTGGCCACACCATTGGTAACTCCCTGCGCCGTACCCTTCTGTCGTCCATTCCGGGCGGCGCGGTTACGCAGGTTCGTTTCGACGATGCCCTCCACGAGTTCGACACGATCACCGGTGTTGCTCAGGATGTCACCGACATCATCTTGAACATGAAGGACCTCGTCCTTGTTGTTCACAGCGATGAGCCGGTCACCCTGCGCCTCGATTCCCGTGGTCCCGCCGAGGTCACTGCGGCCGACATTCAGCCGCACCCCGACGTTGAGATTCTCAACACTGAACTGCCGATCGCTTCGATCAACGCTAAGGGCCGTCTCGCTGTTGACCTCACCGTGCAGATCGGTCGTGGCTACGTCTCGGCCGACAACAACAACACCAGTTCAACCATCGGTGTCATCCCGATCGATTCGATCTACTCGCCGGTTCGGCGCGTGTCGTTCGAAGTCCTACCGACCCGTGTTGAGCAGTCCACCAACTTCGATCAACTCATCCTCGAGATCGAGACCGACGGCTCTATCACCCCGCGTGAAGCCCTCGCCTCCGCCGGCGGCACCCTGCGTGCCCTCGTGCAGCTCGTTGAGGAAATGAGTGACGAGCCCCAGGGTCTTGAGCTCGGTGAAGCCGTCCAGGTTGCCAGCGGTGGCCCCGACATGGAAATCCCGATCGAGGACCTCGATCTATCCGAGCGTCCCCGTAACTGCCTCAAGCGTGCCCAGGTCAACACCGTTGGCGAGCTGCTGCAGAAGAGCGAAGACGATCTCCTGGCCATCACCAACTTTGGTCAGAAGAGCCTTGATGAGGTCATCGTGAAGCTTGACGAGCGAGGCCTCTCGCTCCGGAATCGAGACTGATCATGCCAGCACGCCCCCGCAAGGGTAAGCGCTTCGGAGGAAGCGCCGCCCATCAGAAGGCCATGATGGCCAACCTTGTTGCCTCGCTGATCGCAGCAGAGGGAATCGTCACGACCGAGGCGAAGGCCAAGGCGTTGCGTCCCGTTGCCGAAAAGATCATCACCAAGGCCAAGAAGGGCGGCCTGCACAACCATCGCAACGTCGTGAAGTTCCTTCGCGACCGCGAGATGGCCAGCAAGCTCTTTGATGAGATCGGTCCCCGCTACGAGGATCGTTCGGGTGGCTATACCCGCATCATCAAGCTCGGCCCCCGTCAGGGCGACAACGCCCCGATGGCGCGCATCGAACTCGTCTGAATCTTCTCATCGGCGAGAGCCGGATCTGACGATCGCCAACGCCGCTCCTCCGGGAGCGGCTTTTGCGTTTTCATGATGCTGGCTAGGGTCGCGGCGGTCTGACCGGACAGGGAGCCATATGTATAACGACCTTGTGTGGATCACTGACGATCTCGGCCCGTCGCGTGAGGCCGCCCTTGATCGTCTCGGGGGCAAGGGCACAGCGCTGGCAGAGATGGCTCAGGATCTGGATCTCCCCGTTCCTCCAGCCTTCGTGGTCACCACTGACGTCTGTCGCGAGTACATGCAATCCGGGTGGCCGGATGGTCTAAACGACAGGGTTCGCGAGGCAGTGGAGGAGTTGGGGTCCCGCTGCGATCGTCGATTCGGGGACCCTGGTCGACCAATGCTCGTAGCGGTCCGAAGTGGCGCACCCGTTTCGATGCCTGGGATGATGGACACCGTCCTCAACGTGGGCATCAACCCTGAGGTCCGCGACGGTATGGCCCGTGAGACCGGCAGGCCTGATTTCGCGGCCCAAACCTGGCTCCGTTTCTGCCGGATGTACGCGACGACTGTGCTCGAGATGGACCCCACCCATATCGACGATGTTGTCGGTGTCCCTGCCGATGCTGATATGTACAACGCCGCCGCCGAACGCCTTCGCCATTCAGCTGAGGCCTTTGGTGGGATTCCCATCGAGCCGCATGCGCAGGTCCGGGGTGCGGTCGAGGCAGTGCTTCGGTCTTGGAATTGCCCGCGGGCTCGTCTCTTTCGAAAGACCGAGCGGATCGACGAGGGCATGGGTACAGCTGTCGTGGTACAAGCCATGGTCTTTGGCAACCTGGACGAGCAGTCTGGTACGGGAGTGATCTTTACCCGCAATCCGGCCAATGGCCGCAATGAGCCCTACGGCGACTATCTCACTCGAGCGCAGGGCGAGGACGTTGTCGCGGGAACACATGAGGTGAATGGACTGGACGAGTTGGCGACTAGCCTCCCCGCGGTTTATCAAGAACTGCTCGACATCTGTGACCGGTTGGAGCACCACTATCGCGACATGTGTGACGTCGAGTTCACCATTGCCTCTGGCCATCTCTACATTTTGCAGACACGAGTCGGCCGCCGTAGCCCCGAGGCCACGGTTCGAATCGCCGCTCAGATGGCAGAGGATCCGGGCTTCCCCCTCACCCGTGGTGAAGCCGTGGAACGCATCGATCACGGCGCCCTCGATGGCATTGCAAGGCTCCAGGCAGTGCGCCCGGATGCCCTACGGCTCGCGTCGGGGATCGCAGCCTCGCCCGGCGTCGGGTCCGGTGTGCTCAGTTGCGATCCTGACGAAGCCGCTGAACTCGCACGACGGGGCAGTCACGTGGTGCTTGTGCGAGCGGAGACATCGCCATCCGATGTCCACGGCATGGTCGGAGCTGCAGGGCTGGTCACATCCCTTGGTGGGGTGGTGAGCCACGCCGCCGTTGTTGCTCGGAGTTGGGGCATACCGGCCGTCACCGGTGCTAAAGCGATTGAGGTCGTGGAAGAAGGCATCCGGGTCGACGGTCGGTTCATTGCCTCTGGCACCACCATCACGGTCGATGGTGGGGGTGGCGGTGTCTTTGAGGGCGACCAGCGTGTCGGTCACGATCACGACGTCCCTGAGCTAGATCTGCTTCGCCGGTGGGCTCGTGAACTTGGGTGCGAACTTGGTGAGCTCTCAGCCGAAAACCTTGAGCACGACGTGGCGCAGCGCGCCGTTGATGAGTTTGACGTGATCAGAGCGTTGCAACTGAAGGGCTTCGGTTCGGTCGAGGCCACCGCGCATGCACTGAATACCGATGAGACCACGGTCGAGACTGTCGTTGACGGACTGGGTGATCGAGTCAACGTCACGCCGCGAGGGGTGATGGTGACCCCGCAAGGTCGGGAGTGGCTCGCCGCCAGGATGGTCGCAGAGCAGGCCTCCGCCGACACGGCCGCGCTACTCGCGCTCTACGCGCCCTTCTTGGCGCTGAACCTTGGCTTCAAACAGTCGGTGTCCGACTGGCAACTGAGCGACCAGGCCCCTGCCGATCGCGAAAAAGTCACCGATGAACTCCGTCGGCTCCACCAGCACTTCAGCCCGATCCTGGACGCCTCGATCGCGCTCGTCGGGCGCCTCGCCCCGTACGCCCATCGTTTCGGACATGCGCTCGAAGCGTTGACTGGGGGAGATATGTCGATGCTGGCCTCGCCCCTCAAAGACAGCTACCACACGGTTTGGTTCGAATACCACGAGGAGATGATCCACCTCGTCGGTCGTACTCGACTCGAAGAAGAATTGGGCCACTAGCCGGCCGTCGCACCCGCCTAGCCTGTTCGGTATGCCTGAGCGGATCGCGAATCTTCCTCCCGAAGGGTTCGTGCGCGTCCGGATGACGGTTGCATATGACGGCACGCCATTCAGTGGGTTCGCAACCAATCCTGATGTTCGCACCGTGCAGGACGAGCTCGAGGGTGCACTCACCACGGTGCTGCGTCATCCGGTCCGAATCACGTGTGCCGGTCGAACTGATCGAGGCGTGCACGCCTACGGACAGGTCATCTCGTTCGACGCTGATGCCGGGCACTTCGAACCGTTCGCTCTCACCAGGGCGATGAACCGGATGCTGCACCCTTCTATTTCGGTTCATGACGTCGCCGAAGCGCTGCCTGAGTTCGATGCTCGCTTCTCTTGTATCGGTCGTAGTTACCGGTACCGGATCCTGAACTCGCCGGTCTTTGACCCCTTGCTAGCCAACCTGACGTGGCACGTTCGTGAGCCTCTCGAGTTGGCGTCGATGCGAACGGCCGCGGACCGGATCATTGGGCTGCACGACTTCTCGTCATTCAGCAAACGTAACAAGTCGAAACCCGCCGAAACATATGTCCGCACGGTCAAGCGAGCCGAATGGTCGCGGCATGGTGACACGTTGCAGTTGGAAATCACCGCCAGTGCGTTCACCCACCAGATGGTGCGAAGCCTTGTTGGCTTGTTCGTTGAGATTGGCCGTGGAAGCCGGCGTGCTGTCGACATGGGTGATGCGTTGGCTGTCAAAGATCGTGCTGCGGTGGGGTCTCCGGCCCCTCCCCAGGGTCTCGTTTTTGTCAAAGCGCACTATGCGGCCCTACCACATCCAAACGAATAACTGGTGACAAAGCCGCCACATGCGATTGTTGTTGTCTGACTCGCACCGTAGGCTTGTCTGTCGGTCTTGAGTCCCATTTCTTCGGCTCGGATTGTTTCAGTTCTCTTCAACTTCCGCGGAGGAAGCGTGACTACCTACACCCCGAAGGCTGGCGAAATCGTTCGTGCCTGGCACGTCGTCGACGCCGAAGGCCTCGTCCTCGGTCGCCTCGCCACCGAGGTCGCCAACATCCTGCGCGGCAAGCACAAGGCCACCTACACGCCTAACCTCGACACTGGTGATCATGTTGTCATCATCAATGCTGACAAGATCGTGCTGACGGCGGGCAAGGCTGACAAGAAACTCGTCCACCGCCATAGCGGCTACCCGGGCGGCCTCAGGAGCGAGACGTACGCTCACAAGATGGCTCGCAAGCCGGAGCAGGCTGTGATGGATTCCATCCGCGGCATGATCCCCAAGACTCGTCTCGGTCGTGCACAGATCTCCAAGCTGAAGGTCTACGCCGGTCCAACACATCCCCATGCGGCTCAGAACCCTCAGCCCCGCGAAATCGAACACGCCCGCTTTCGGGCCCGCTCCTGATCAGGATCCCTGCGATGACCTCTCCTCTCCTTCAGACCACTGGCCGCCGTAAGCGCTCGGTCGCTCGCGTTCGTGTCCGCGCCGGCTCCGGTACCGTGACCGTAAATGGTCGCGCCGTTGCCGAGTACTTCCCCGCTCTCACCCACCAGATGAGCATCGTTGAGCCAATGGTGCTCACGGAGACTGCGGAGGCATACGACATCGATGCCACCATTCATGGTGGTGGCATCACCGGTCAGGCCGGTGCGCTTCGTCTCGGCATCGCTCGTGCGCTCGTGACTCTTGATCCTGAGAACCGCGAAGCCCTCAAGCGGGCTGGCTTTCTTACTCGCGATCCTCGTAAGAAGGAATCCAAGAAGTACGGCCTCAAGAAGGCCCGTAAGGCTCCGCAGTACAGCAAGCGCTAGTCCTGCGCCCACGATTGAATCGTCCGGGTCTGTGCTCGGAAGCCAAGACCGTGTGTGGTTGGTTCTTTTGTTGAGCCCCTCTTGGCCGATAATGGTGCCGTGACCCTCCGTTTCGGTACCGATGGAATGCGTGGCGATGCCCGCACCGAACTTACGTACGCGCCTGTAGCAGCGCTCGCTCAGGCCGCGGCTGAGATCCTGGGTGGCGCCGGCTTTGCGGTGGGCGCCGATACCCGTGAGTCGGGCCCCGAATTGGTCTCGGCCATTCATGCCGGGGTTACACGTTCAGGCGCCATGTCGGTGGATCTTGGCGTGCTGCCAACCCCAGCCGTCGCCCTTTGGTGCGCACAACGAGGTGTGGCCGGTGCCATGGTGTCGGCCTCGCACAATCCATGGCACGACAACGGCGTGAAGTTCTTTGCCCCCGGCGGTTCGAAGCTGAGCGACGAACTTCAGGAGCAGATTCAGAGTCGTTTCGAAGACTTGCTAAGCGAAGCGGCGCCGGCACCGACCATGGCCGAAGACCATCATGAGCTCGCCGCATCAGCCCATGTCGCTGCGGTGGTCGCGAGTGTTAAATCCAATTGTCTGGCCGGTCTGCGGATCGTGATTGATTGTGCGAACGGAGCAGCGTTCGACGTCGCCCCCAAAGCGCTTCGCTCGCTCGGTGCCGACGTGGTAGTCATCGCGGCAGCACCGGATGGGCGCAATATCAACGACAGTTGTGGGTCCACTCATCCTCAGGCGCTTCAAGCGAGAGTGCTGGCCGAAGGTGCTGACGCGGGCCTTGCCTTCGACGGTGATGCGGATCGTCTGCTTGCCGTCAGCCACACCGGTGGTCTTGTCGATGGTGACGAGATCATTGCGATCTGTGCACTGGACGCCCACGCACGGGGCCAACTCACCGGAGATGCTGTCGTCGTCACAGTCATGACGAATCTCGGCTTTCGTCGATCTATGGCCGCAGCGGGAATTGAAGTGGTCGACACCAAGGTTGGCGACCGGCATGTGCTCGAAGCACTCGATGCACGAGGTCTCGGTCTCGGCGGCGAACAGTCGGGCCATGTGATCTTCAGAGATCTTGCCGCTACCGGCGACGGTCTCTTGACGGGCGTCCAACTGCTCGCTGCGGTGCAGCGCGCCAAGTCGCCGCTAGCGGCACTCGCTGCTGCGGCCATGACCCGTCTCCCTCAGGTTCTGCGTAATGTTCGTGTGGCGATTCGACCCGATGATGCCGAGGTCCGTATCGCTGCGTTGGTGGCTGCGGCTGAGAGCCGGCTCGGGGATCGTGGGCGAGTGCTGATTCGGCCCTCGGGCACCGAACCCCTGATTCGAGTGATGGTCGAGGCCGAGACGGACGCTGAAGCGGCTATGGAAGCCGACGCGCTCACCTCGGCTGTTACACAACTGTTCGGCTGAGACGCGACCGCTATTTGCCTGAAATACGCAGAGTCGACGCTGCATGGTCGCGACGGACCTGCCTGGTTCACTCCTAAACTACCCCAGTCGGGTGGCCGACTGGTAGGGGAACTTTCTCGTTCTGTGGAGGCACAAAATGTGCGGCATCATTGCCGTTGTACGGCGGCCATCTACACGGCCAACACCCAGAGCATCCGAGGTCATCAATCTCGTCGCTGGTCTTGGCGCAACCGTCGCCGATGCCGAGGACATCACCGCGGCCCTCAGCGCTGCCGGTGGTCGACTTGCTGAAGCCGACGGTCTTCTCCGGGGAGTGCCAGGCCTTCGTCTGATGCTCGCCGACGACGCCTTGGCGTCGTCGCTACGTCACCACTGTGGTGAACTTCTCGACGTTGTGGTTGCCGAGGAGGAGCGTCTCGAACGCGAAGGTGGGCTCGACACGAATGACCTTGAGCGCCGCAACTATGAGTTCATCCGCGCCCGAGATGGCATCTGGGCAATTACCCGTGATCGGCTTCGTGCCGCGGAGGTTGTCGCCTCGCTGAGCGGTGGATCAACCGATGATGCTGCTCTGGGCGCGTTCCTATCGATTCATCAGGCATTGTCGGCGCTCGATCGTCTGGAGGTTCGTGGCCGAGACTCCGCAGGCCTCCACCTCCTCATCCACGATCACGCCCTCGATCTCGATGACCCCGCGGTATTGGCCGAGATCAACCGACGCAGCGGCGACATCAACTATGGAACCGGTTCGGTTCGTGTCGTCGACGGTGTCCTGAGCATTGTGTACAAGACCGCCGCCGAGATCGGCGAACTCGGCGACAACACCGGCGTCCTACGCGCCGGAATCGCCGCCGATGATCTCTTGCACCGGGCCCTCGCGAACAACAGTGGGCGTACTCTCGTTCTCGGTCACACACGCTGGGCATCGATCGGCATCATTTCGGAGCCCAACACGCACCCGCTCAACAGCGAACTTCTCGATGCAGATGGTCCCTACGTGGTTGGGGCCCTTAACGGTGACGTCGATAACTTCGCGGATCTGATCGCCGAAGAGGGTGTTGGCATTCCGCCTGCTATCACCACCGATGCCAAGGTCATACCAAGTCTCATGAGTCGGCGTCTTGGGGACGGGCTCGAATCGGCGGAGGCATTTCGCCGTACCGTGGCCACCTTCGAAGGATCGGTTGCCATCGGCGCCTCCACGGCGGATGCACCGAATCGCCTCCAACTGGCTCTTCGGGGTTCGGGCCAGGCGTTGTATATAGGCCTCGCGGATGATGCCTACATTGTGGCCAGCGAGCCCTATGGTGTCGTTGAGGAGACCCCTCGCTACATCCGAATGGATGGCGAGACCCCTGGCAACCTTGAGAATCTCAACGCCAGCCGAGGCCAGATCATCGAACTCGATGCCAACCTTGCCGGCCGCCTCGACGGAATTCTCCGCAAGGCGTATGACGGCACCGAACTTCCGGTTGGTGATGCCGACGTTTCTATCGCCCAGATCACCACTCGTGATATCGACCGCGGGGACCACCCGCACTACCTGATGAAGGAGATCGGCGAGGCGCCGACCTCTTTTCGAAAGACTTTGCGCGGCAAGGTCACTGAGACGCCCGAGGGCCCTCGTGTCACGCTCGATCATGCGATCGTGCCTGAGGACGTTCGTCTTGGTTTGAGCGAGGGCAGCATCACCCGTGTTCTCGTCATCGGCCAAGGAACGGCTGCGGTCGCTGGCCAGTCGCTGGCCGCTGCGCTTCAGGCACTCATTCCTGCGGGGGAGGTGCACGCTGAAGCCATCCTTGCCACGGAACTCTCCGGATTCGGACTGCAGTCGGATATGAGCGATACCTTGATTGTCGCTGTCAGCCAGTCCGGAACGACTACCGACACGAATCGAACGGTCGACATCGTCCGCAACCGCGGCGCAAAGGTCATCGCCATCGTCAATCGACGTGGGAGCGATCTCACCGACCGGGCCGATGGCGTGCTCTATACATCCGATGGTCGCGACGTCGAGATGAGTGTGGCCTCGACCAAGGCCTTCTATTCGCAAATTGCAGCCGGGCTTCTGCTTGCCGTCACGATTGCCGACGAGGTTCTCGGTGATGAGGGAGCCGCCGATCGGCGCCAGCTCGTTTCCGAAATCAGTGCGATGCCAGAGTCGCTGGAGACCGTGATCAGTCGACGTGACCTCATCGGTGAAGCTGCTCGACAATTTGCGCCACCTCGCCGTTACTGGGCGATCGTCGGGAACGGCCCAAACAAGATCGCGGCTGAGGAAGTGCGAATCAAGCTTTCTGAGCTCTGCTACAAGTCGATTGCATGCGACTCCACCGAGGACAAGAAGCACATTGATCTCTCGTCCGAGCCACTGATTCTCGTGTGCGCGGCCGGACTCTCGGGTTCCACAGCTGACGATGTAGCGAAGGAAATAGCGATCTTTCGGGCCCATAAGGCGGCTCCTCTAGTGGTCGCCGATGAGGGCGAACAACGCTTCGCCAGCGCGCTCGCTGTCTTGCAGGTTCCCGTCGTCGACGCCCGCCTCGGGTTCATCCTTTCCGCGATGGTCGGCCATATATTTGGCTACGAGGCTGCGATGGCGATCGACGCACAGGCTCAACCCATGCGTGTGGCTCGGAGTGCCATTGAGCAGGCTGCTGCTCGCAGCAACATCACCGGTGAAACTGCACTCTCGTCGGTTGAGATGGTTCTTGAACAGTCGGCCACCGCCTTCTTCGACGGGGTCCGCAGCGGTTCGTACAACGGTCATCTCGAGGCATCGTCGGCGCTAAAGATCGGATCGTTGCTGCGCTTCGCGCTTGGGTCGGTTCCGCTCGAGTCGTACCAGATCGAATATGGCAAGGTCGGCACCCCGGCAGTCGTCCTTGATGATCTGGCTGCCGCGCTCACCCTCGGCATCGAGGAACTCACCCGTCCGATCGATGCCATCAAGCACCAGGCGAAGACCGTCACGGTTGGCATTTCTCGAAGCGACGAAACGCTGCTCGAGGTTGCGCTCGCGTCTGCGGCCCTTGAGGCGGGGGCACCCCGCGATCGACTCAGCTATGCATCGCTGAGAACGCTTGCCGATCTTGATCCAGCGGTCGACGAAGTGCTCGGACATACGCGTTACCGAATCGAAGGTCTCGATGAAGAGGGCAAGGGCGATGCTCGTGTCATCGTGGTTGGTCGCGGAGGAATTTCGCGCAACATTGAATCCCGAACTGATCGCAACCCAACGTTGCGAGGCACCAAGCACCAGGTCGCGTTGGAGCGGCGGGTGTTCGTAGCCCGAGGTCGAAGCGACGATCGTCCTGTGATCTTCATCCCGGAACTCAAGGACAATGTCACCACTGGTATGACCTTGCTGCAGGTGAAGTTCGTCGACGATTTGTCGGCTGGCGCTGCTCGCGGCGTGCTACAGGGCTATCGCCATCGATACAGCGCTCTTCGCGATGCTGTGACCGAAACCGAGCCAGTTTTCCGGGAAGACATCTTGGCCGATCAGCCCGTAAGTGACCTGCTAACACTGCCGATCAACGATCTTGCCGATCGCTGGCGGCTGAGCTGATCTCACTCGGCCCGGTAGTGTGCCGTGGGTGATCGGAATCGGAACCGACCTTGTCGACATCGACCGCATGCGCGATGTGCTGACGCGTACGCCTGGGATGGTTGATCGCCTCTTCTGTTCCGCAGAGCAGGCTTATGCCGAGACGTCCGCTGATCCGGCACGGCCCTACGCGGCTCGGTTCGCGGCAAAGGAGGCCGTGCTCAAATCGTTAGGGCTGGGCCTCGGCGGGATGCGATTTTCCGAAATTGAGGTTGTCCGGTTCCCCGACGGTCATCCGGAGCTCATGCTCCACGGCGAAGCCGCGAACGTGGCGAAGACCCATGGTGCCACTCGCTTCCTCATCTCTCTCAGCCACACCGACACGCTCGCGCAGGCGATGGTGGTCGCGCTCGCATTGTGATTCCGGTCATTACTCCCGCGCAGATGGCGGCGATCGATTCTGAGGCCATGGATCCGCCTGAAGTACTGATCGACCGGGCGGCTCGGGCCGTTGCCCGTGAAGCCATTCGAATGCTGGGGGGCGTATACGGGCGACGGGTCGCCGTCGTTGTCGGCCCAGGAAACAACGGCGCCGATGGACGCCTCGCGGCTGGTCATCTCCAACGGCGGGGGGTGCGGGTGCAGGTGTTCGAGGTAGCGGAAACTCCTCAATTGATCGACAGTGTCGATCTCGTGATCGACGCGGCGTTCGGCACCGGATTATCTCGCCCGTACTCGTTCCCTGGCGTTGAGCCGGGGGTTGCAGTCCTGGCCGTTGATATCCCATCGGGGGTCGATGGCCTCACGGGAGAACTGTTCGGCGCTCCAGTAATTGTCGACCGGACGATCACGTTCGCTGCCATGAAGCCGGGACTTCTGCTTGAACCGGGCCGGTCGCACTGTGGCGATGTGGTGGTGGCCGACATTGGCCTTGATGTGAGCCGAGCTTCGGTGTTCGTCGTCGGCCACGCCGATCTGGCTGAATGGGTTCGGGCTCGGCCCGCCGACGACCACAAGTGGCGCACAGCGGTTCGTGTGATCGGTGCGAGCCGCGGGATGGAGGGCGCCGGTTATCTTGCGGCTGCTGCGGCGCAGCGCGTGGGTGCCGGTCTCGTACAACTGGCCAGCCCGGGGGGCGCAGCCAGCGCGGGACCTGTCGAAGCGGTTAGTCAATCCCTTCCCATCACCGATTGGGGTGCAGAAGCCGTAGGGAACATCGATCGACTCCAGGCAGTGCTGCTCGGCCCAGGACTTGGACGAGACGATCTGGCATCGGTCCAAGACGTGCTCGCTATCCATCTTGCGCTGGTGATCGATGGCGATGCCCTCGTTCCCGAGCTCATGACGGGACTCTCGGCGCGGCCCTCGCCAACTGTCCTCACCCCGCATGATGGTGAATGGCGAAGGCTGGGAGGCGACCCGTCGCCTGATCGAATCGCTGCCACTGTTGATATGGCGAGATCGACGGGTGCCGTTGTGGTGCGAAAGGGGCCAACAACGGTCGTGGCCTCGCCAAGCGGCCGCGCTCGAATCGTGTCGGTGGGGACCCCAGCACTGGCGACCGCGGGAACAGGTGACGTGCTCGCCGGACTTGTTGTCGGTCTGCTCGCCCAGGGAATCGACGCGTTTGATGCTGCAACCGCAGCGGCCCAGATCCATGCTGAAGCTGCCGCCCTTGTGCCTGCGGGTCTTGTGGCTCACGATCTTCTCGACCGCCTCCCGCACGTTCTCGCCCAGATCGGCGAGACTCAGTTATGACCGTCTACGCCGACATCGATCTCGACGCGATTCGCCACAACGTGCAGACGATCCGGGCCACAGTCGATACCCCAGTTTGTGCAGTGGTGAAGGCAAACGCCTATGGCCACGGCGCAGTCGAAGTGGCCGGCGCTGCACTAGAGGCCGGTGCTAGCTGGCTTGCCGTCTCTTCGTTGCCGGAAGCGATTGAGTTGGCCGAGGTCGCCAAAGATGTACCGATCCTCGTGCTGAGTGAACGATCCGCCGACGAGATGCAGCGGTTCGGCCAGCATCTCCCGGCGAGCACGCGTCTAACGGTCGGCTCGACTGGTGGAGTCGAGAGGGTTGCGGCGCTCGAGCGTTCGTTCCCCGTCCACCTCAAGATCGACACGGGCATGCATCGCATGGGTGTGAGACCAGACAAGGTTGCCGAGGCCGTGCAGGTGATCATCGGTGCAGGGCTCGACCTCGAGGGAATCTGGACTCACTTTGCCATCTCCGATGAGCCCAGAGATCCCTTCACGGCTGAACAGTTGACGATCTTCGACGAGGCGCTGGATCTCGCTCGCGCTGCGGGAGCTAATCCCGTTTGTGTCCATACGGCGAACAGCGCGGGAGCGTTGCTTCATCCGTCATCGCGGCGAGATCTCGTCCGGATCGGCTTGGCAATGTACGGCGTGCATCCGGCTCCTGAGACCGAGGCAGAGGTCGACCTTCACCCGGTTCTTGAACTGCGAACCTTCGTGAACACCATCCGTACGGTGCCAGAAGGCGCGACGGCCTCATATGGGCGGCGATGGGTGGCGCGCCGCGACACTCGAGTGGCCACCATTCCCGTCGGCTACGCCGATGGTATTCGTCGATCATCGGGGGTTCTCGGTGTGGATGTGCTTGTTCGTGGTGAGCGGTGCCCCATGGTCGGAAACCTCACGATGGACCAGACCATGGTCGAGGTCGGACCCGGCGTCGCGGTAGGTGATGAGGTGATTCTTATCGGGCGTCAGGGCAATGATGAGATTGGTGCAAATGATGTAGCTGGTCGGCTGGGCACCATTGGCTACGAGATCTTGACAATGCTGGGTCCTCGCATCGAGCGCCGCCACCGGTGACCGCTGGACCGGTTCGCGTCTCGCTGATCGAGCCGTTCCTCGGTGGATCGCATCGGGCCTGGGCGCAGGGCTGGCAGGCGGCAAGCCGTCACAGCATCACGATCCACGGCCATGCCGCCACTGCCTGGCGATGGCGGATGCGGGGGAGTGCGGTGACGATTGCTCAAGCTTTGCATGATGAGGTCCTCGCTCACGGTCCGCCAGCGGCACTTGTGGCCACCGACATGGTTGACCTCGCCGGCCTGCTCGGGCTCACGCGCCGCTCCCTGGGGGAGGTCCCCGCCGTGCTCTATTTCCATGAGAACCAGTTGACCTATCCTCGCCAGACCGACGAGCCCCTCGATCAAGGTCTGGTGTGGTCGATGTGGCGCAGCATGGTGGCGGCCGACGAGATTTGGTTCAACTCGGGGTTTCATCGCGATGAACTACTCAACGCGCTCCCCGATCTTTTGTCGTCGGTTCCCGATCACGACCATCGCCATCTCCTCGATGGAGTGGTGGCTCGCTCCCGAGTTCATCCGGTGGGCCTGGATGCGGTCAGGCTCAGCCGCGCCGCTGGGTCCGGCCGTCACTGCGAGGCTCCTCTGATCCTCAGTAGCCAACGCTGGCACCACGACAAGGATGTTGGTGCAGTGCTGCGGGCCCTGATTCGAATGGCGGCAGACGGGATCGACTTTCGGTTCGCCATTGTCGGCGATGAAACCGGCGGTCAAGCTGACAAGCTGAATCCGATGATCGATCAGCTGGGAACTCGAGTTGTGGTCCGTGGTCAGCCAGCGCGTAACGAGTACGAGTCACTGCTGCAAGATGCTGACATTGTTGTCTCGGCCGCAAGAAATGAGTTCTTCGGGATTGCCGTCGCCGAAGCCATAGCGGCAGGAGCGTGGCCGATCGTGCCCGATGCTCTTGCCTATCGAGAAGTGATTCCGTCGAGGTTCCACGCTACCTGTCTCTATGAACGCGGCCGGCTTGGTGGGGCGCTTCGGTCGGCCATCGAGGTTATTACTTCCGGCAAGCCTGCTGTAGCCGGACTGGCCGCCACGATGGCCCGATTCGATTGGTTGGTGGTGGCCGAGGAGCACGACACGGCGATTGATGCAGTCGTGGCAGGGGTGTCACGCTCGGCGCACTAGCGTCGGTGATCGTGAACGGAGAGATCGAGGGACTCCTCGTCGGCCACTGGACTGATATCGACGCGGCCACTGGCTGCACCGTGATTCGGTTACCACCCCAGACGGTGGCGTCCGGTGAGGTGCGCGGTGGAGCGCCTGCCACGAGAGAGTTTGCTCTCCTTGATCCAACCCGTCTGGTTTCCAACGTCGACGCGGTCGTGCTTTGCGGCGGATCAACCTTTGGCCTGCGCGCGTGTGACGGGGTGGTCGACGCCCTCAGGGCCGAGGGTGTTGGGTTTGCAACCAGCGTCGGCATGGTGCCGATTGTGGTGGGAATGTCGCTCTTCGATCTCGGCGTCGGAAGCCCCGATTCGTGGCCCACAGCGGCTGCCGGCTCGTCAGCGTTTGCCGCCGCCTCCAGTACGGCCTCTACCGGACCTGTGGGTGCAGGCACCGGCGCGACCGTCAACAAATGGCGCGGTTCGCAGGCCGCAACGCCGGGAGGCGTTGGCATCGCCACGCTGACCGAAGGGGATCTCACTCTCACGGTCATCGTGGCCGTAAACGCGGCCGGCGAAATCGATGATGGGGTCACAACTGCAGCAGTACGAGATGGCACGTTCCGGTGGAGCCCTCCAGAGCGCTTCGGTGAGACGAACACAGTCATCGGGGTGGTGGCCACAAATGCAACACTGACAAAGATGGAGTGCCACCTGGTTGCCCAGGGAGCCCACGATGGCCTCGCTCGCGCAATAGCGCCTCCGCACATGCGCTCTGATGGGGACGCGTTTGTTGCCGCAGCCACAGCAGAGGTCGACGACGTTGACGTCGATCATGTTCGATGGTTGGCTGTTGTGGCCACGGAGCAGGCCATTCGAAGTGGGGTCGCTACCCTCGATTCCATGCCGCCGAGCCTGGACCCATCGCCATGATCGTGTGTGCCACCGACACGGTCGAGGGCACCAGAGCAGTTGCGGCGGCGGTCGCTGCGGTGGTTGTCGAAGGCGATCTGTTGGTGCTGGTGGGCGATCTTGGCGCGGGCAAGACGGCGTTCACTCAGGGATTCGCTCGCAGGCTCGGTGTCGACGAGCCGGTGACGAGCCCAACGTTCACGCTAGCCAATCGCTATAGCGGGTCGATGACGGTGAACCATCTCGATGCCTATCGGGTGGAGACACTCTCCGAAGCCGAGGATCTCGCAATCCCTGAACTCCTCGAAGACGGCATCACGCTCGTGGAGTGGGGCGACAATATTCTTCCTGCGCTCCCGGCGGACCATCTTCAAATCCGAATCACGTTGGGCGAAGGTGACGATGATCGAATTCTCCAGTTCACTGCGGCCGGATCCACGTGGCGGTCCCGTTCGCTGACACTTGCCGAGTCACTTGATACCTGGAGAGTGCGCTGATGCTCATTCTCGGCATCGAGTCCGCTACAGCACGGGTCGGCTGCGCCATTGGTGGACATGAAGGAGTTCTGGCTTCTGCTCATTCTGCGCGCCCTCGTCGCCATGCCGAGTCGCTGGCTCCCCAGATCGAGTTCATCGCCGGGCAGGCCGGGGTTCGGCTCTCCGAGATCGGAGTCGTGGCCGTCGATGTCGGGCCGGGTCTGTATACGGGACTCCGCGTCGGTATCACCACAGCAATAGCGCTCGCGCAAACCCTTCGTATCCCGATGATCGGTGTGAGCTCGCTGGATTTGGTCGCGTTTTCGGTGGCTCATACCGAGCGCATGATCGTGGCGGCCATAGATGCCCGTCGCGGCGAACTATTCCATGCCACGTATCGTGCCGTCCCGGGCGGTGTGCAGCGGATGACAGAACCAGGTGTATCAACGCCGGCAGACCTCCGCGCCGACATCATGGCCAACCCCGAGGAGGTCCTTCTCGTGGGCGATGGCGCGCAGCACCACCATGAAGAGTTCGACGGCGTCTCCGGCGTTGAGATCGCCGACGCGTCGCTGGCATTCCCGTCGGCGGAGTCGCTTGTGATGTTGGCGCAGGCCAAGGTAGTGCGCGAAGAGTTTGTGCGTCCTGACCAGATCGAACCGATGTACATGCGTCGCCCCGATGCAGTTGCAAAATGGGAGGCGACGTCGTGATCGCCCCGGTGCTCGTCATCGAGCCCATGGCCGCCCGCCATATCGATGTCATACGAGCGATTGATGCTCGTTGCTACAGCTCCCCGTGGGGTGTTGCCACATGGCGCACCGAGCTCGCAGAGAAGACTCGTCATCATGTCGTGGCTCGCAGGGGGGATGAGATCCTTGGTCACGCCGGAATTTTGGTCATCCTCGACGAAGTTCATGTCACTACGGTGGCGATCCACCCAGATCATCAGAGTGGCGGCCTTGCCACACAACTGGTCCTCCACCTACTCGACCACGCGCGATCGATCGGCGGCGCGTCCGCGACGCTTGAGGTGCGGGCATCGGCGCGTCGTACGCAACGCCTCTATGCCCGCTTCGGATTCCAGCCTGCTGGGGCTCGCAAGAGCTACTACTCCGCGCCGGTTGACGATGCCATCGTGATGTGGTTGCACGATCTTCAAACCCCCGGCGTCGGCCAGCGCCTTGACCTGATTCGCCATGAGATAGGCGCCACAGCTGAGAGAGATTTATTATGAGCGCCGACCGCATTTTGGGTATTGAGACTTCGTGTGACGAAACCGCTGCAGCCGTAGTATCACGCGGCTCCAACGTCATGTCCTCGGTCGTTTCCAGCCAGATTGAGCTCCACGCCCGCTACGGCGGTGTCGTGCCCGAAGTGGCGTCTCGTGCCCATGTCGAGCTGCTCATGCCGGTTGTGGCGCAGGCCGTGGTTGAGGCTGGCATTGGGGATCGCGAGATCGAGGCAGTTGCCGCCACCTATGGGCCCGGACTGGTCGGCGCATTGCTGGTAGGAGTATCGGCGGCCAAGGCTATGTCGATGGTTTGGGACGTTCCCTTTGTGGCCGTCAATCATCTCGAAGCGCACCTGTATGCCTCGTTCCTTGAGGAACCCGATCTTGAGATGCCGCTGGTAATTCTGCTTGTCTCGGGTGGCCACACCAGCTTGATTGTTATGGAGGATCATCTTCGTTACCGGGTGTTGGGCAGCACCGTCGATGATGCCGCTGGCGAGGCGTTCGATAAAGTTGCCCGCCACCTCGGCCTCGGCTACCCGGGTGGCCCGCTCATCGACCGTCTGAGCGTGGATGGTGATCCAACGGCGATCCATTTCCCTCGTGCGATGGCGAGAGACGGCTGGGACTTCTCGTTCAGTGGCGTGAAGACTGCAGTGGTGAATCATGTTCGAAAGAATCCCGATACACCGATTCCTGACATTGCCGCGTCATTCCAGGAAGCGGTCGTCGATGTCCTGATCGACAAGGCGCGCCGGGCTGCGCGGGAGATCGGAGCGAAGGGTTTGTGCCTCGGTGGCGGGGTTGCCGCAAACTCGCGATTGCGAGAAAAGCTGCTTGATGTGTGTGTCGAAGACGGGATTCGAGCGTTCCTCCCAAGTCGCGCAATGTGCACAGACAATGCCGCCATGGTGGCGGCAGCGGCCTGGTGGCGCCTGGAGGCCGATGGTCCCTCCTCGCTCAGTGTTGGAGCGGATCCTTCGTTGCGACTCCCGGTTTTGTAAGTTCGACTGCGGTCCAGCATGTGGTTGTCGGCGTTGCAACCACCGAGTCGGGATAATGTGACGGCTGGTGAATGGCCTGGCTATTCAGTGGGTTCAGGGTTGTCTCGCGCAATGCCTCGTTCTATCGTTAGCACTCGACCTATCCGAGTGCTAACGCACCCGGCCAGGCTCTTAGCACCGTGCTAAATGAAACGATCTCGGAGGATCGAATGAGCTTGCAGCCCCTTGAGGACCGCATCGTGGTCCGCTCCAACGAAGCGGAATCCACTACTGCCAGCGGTCTCGTTATCCCTGATACCGCCCAGGAAAAGCCCCAGCAGGGAGAAGTCCTCGCGGTTGGTCCCGGCCGTCGTTCGGATCAGACCGGCGAAATCATCCCCGTCGACGTCGCCGTTGGCGACACCGTCGTCTACAGCAAGTATGGCGGCACCGAAATCGCCGTCGAGGGCGAGGATCTCCTCATTCTTAACGCGCGTGACGTGCTCGCCAAGATCGGCTGAGGTCTGTCCACATGACAAAGATTCTTAAGTTTAACGAAGACGCCCGTCGCGGCCTCGAGGCGGGCGTTAACAAGCTCGCCGATGCCGTCAAGGTGACGCTCGGCCCGAAGGGCCGCAACGTCGTTCTCGACAAGAAGTTCGGCGCTCCCACTATCACCAACGATGGTGTCTCGATTGCTCGTGAAGTCGAGCTCGAAGACGTCTTCGAAAACATGGGTGCTCAGCTTGTGAAGGAGGTGGCTACCAAGACCAACGACATCGCTGGCGATGGCACCACCACCGCCACCGTGCTCGCTCAGGCTCTCGTGCGCGAAGGTCTGCGTAACGTGGCTGCCGGTGCCAACCCCATGGGCCTCAAAAAGGGCATGGAGAAGGCTGTTGCCGCCGCCGTCGAAAACTTGGCCAGTCAGGCCGTGCAGGTCGATGACAGCAAGGACAAGATCGCTCAGGTCGCGTCCATCTCTGCTGCTGACACCTCCATCGGCGAAGTGATCGCTGAGGCCATTGACAAGGTCGGCAAGGACGGCGTCGTCACGGTCGAAGAGAGCAACACCTTCGGCATGGATCTCGACTTCGTCGAGGGCATGCAGTTCGACAAGGGCTACCTCTCCCCGTACTTCGTCACCGATGCTGAGCGTCAGGAAGCGGTTCTCGACGATCCGTACATCCTGCTCGTTCAGGGCAAGATCTCGAACGTTCAGGATCTCCTTCCGGTTCT
>JABIQM010000055.1 GCA_018699415.1 Acidimicrobiaceae bacterium | reverse complement strand
TGATCGTGCCGGTCGGGTCAAAGGCAGGTACGAACACGTGGGTACCGCCCGTCCACGTCACGCCGTAGGCGAAGGCACCGTCGGCGAGGTGAAACTGTGGTCCACAGTGGAGGTAGCGATCGTTGTCGTCGAGGTGAAGCGCGCCGATGATGTGCAGGGCATTTGATGTGAGGTTCCTGTGGGTCAGCATCGCCCCCTTTGGAAGCCCTGTGGTTCCGCCGGTGTAGAAGATCGCTGCGAGCGCGTCGCCTCCGCTGGCGATGTCGGGGAAGGTGCGCTCTGGCGTCGCCGCGAGGGCGTCATACGCCAGAGTTCCATCTGGGGGGCTGGTGCCAGGACCCATGTGAACAAGCGTGTGCATGTCATCACATCGCTCGATCACTTGTCGTCCGGCATCGAGAAATGCGTCATCCACAAAGAGGACCTTGATGTTTGAGTCGTTGGCGATGAAGACGAGTTCTTCAACAGCGAGCCGATAGTTGAGGTCATTCATCACCATTCCGCCTTCTGGAATGGCGAACCAAAGCTCAAGATGCCTCGCTGAGTTCAGCGTCAAAAGACCAACACGGTCACCGGCATCAAGACCGAGGTCGCGCAGCCCGGCTGCGACACCATTCACCCGATCTCGAGTTTCGCTCCATGTTCGTCGTTCACCGGTGCCGATGTCGACAGTGGCTTCGTTGTCGGCGTACTGCACTGCAGCGCGTTCTAGCGCCCAATTGATCCGGTGCTCGAACTTGCTCACGAACGGCTCTCCTTCTAGCAGATGGTCCTTGAAGAGTAGTTCTGGCCGGCAGCGATGTACATGTGCGGGAGAAGCCCTTGGCCGCAGGGTTAGCTCCTCGGTTTTGTCCTGCTTGTGGCTGCGGCGGACATCGGGTCTTCAGGCCAATGATGTTTGGGATATCGGCCCCGCATCTCTTTTCGTACCTCGGCGTAGCTCGTTGCCCAGAAGCCTGCGAGATCGCTGGTGATCTGTACCGGTCGGTGAGCCGGCGATAACAGTTCCAGGGTGACGGGCACTAGGCCGTTGGCCACCGTGGGGGACTGGTCGAGTCCGAAGACCTCTTGGAGACGAACTGGCAGCGCTGGCCCTCCTTGGCTGTCGTAGTTCACGGGCAGCCGAGAACCGGATGGGACGTCGATGTGGGTCGGTGCTAGACGATCAAGATCGCGACTGTGCCTCCAGTCGATCAGGTTGGCAAGTGCTTCGCGAGGCTTGATCTTTTCGACGTCTGAGCGTCGCTTGGCGTTGCCGAGCGCTGGAGTCAGCCAGGTATCGAGCTGTTCAAGCAGGGTGTCGTCGTCGACGGCCGGCCACTCCTCCTCGTCGATCGAGTGGAGGAACGCAAGACGGCTGAGGTAGCGCTCGTCCGCCTTGTCCCATGAGAGGAGCGAAAGTCCTTCTCGACGAACACCAGCGAGCAGCGCTTCGATAACAGAACTTCGGTCTGGATCGTTGAGCGGCGAACGCGACACAACGATTGCTCCGAGGCGATTCTGGGTCTCGAAGATGACGTCGCGCGTGCGGCGGTCCCACCCTCCGGTTTCAGTTTTGGTGAGTCGATCGCCGTGGTAGTCCTCGATCTCTTCGATGGTGATCGGGGCTGCCATCCTGATTTGGGCTTCGCCGCCAGTGCCCTCGGTTTCGGCGACGGCAAGCCAGCGCTCGCGGGCCAACCCGTCGTTCGGTGAGGTGGCAACTCCTGCCCCACTGGCAAGGAGGAAGTTCCCGGCATCGGCCCGCCGTTGAGCGAGCCGTTCGGGGAACGCGAAGCTGGCCACCAGCCCCACGACATCGAGATCGAGATCGCCTCGGGGAGAGGAGAGATCGGCTCCGAGTCGGTCGATCCATCGTTTGGCCATGGCTCGAGCCTGATGCACGGCTGCCTCGTCGACGCCTGCCCCGGAGCGACCACTACCGCTTGGGCGCCCGCCGAGTTGTTCCACCCGGGCCCGCAGATCGATCGGCCGATCCCGACCTCGTAATAGGTCCCGGTCGGCCAGCGCGGCAGCGACGGCACAACCTGTGGCCAACGCCCCAGAGCGACCTTCGATCTCCAGAGATTTCGCTCGTAGCAGCAGATGGGCGAGTCGGGGCTCGGTCCCGAGTTCGTGCATGGCTCTGCCATGGTTGGTCAGTCGGCCATCAGTATCGATTGCGCCGAGATCGATGAGAACGGCGCGGGCGGCATCCATCGCGATCGTCGGCGGTGCGTCAAGCCAGGCGAGTTCGCCCGGTTCTCTCGCTCCCCATGCCGCGATCTGTAGGGCGAGTGAGGTGAGATCGCTGGTCAGGATCTCCGGCGGTTCACCGGCAGGGCGGTGTTCGTGTTCGCCGGCTGTCCAGAGCCGGATACACACACCAGGTGCCTGGCGGCCGGCGCGGCCGGTTCGTTGATCGCATGCAGCTTGGCTGGCCGTAGTGGTGCGCAGGCGACTCATGGCGCGGCCGTGGTCGATCTCGGGACGCCGACGGCGACCAGTATCGACCACTGTTCGCACACCATCGATGGTCACGCTCGTCTCGGCGATCGGCGTCGACAGAATCACCTTTCGGCGACCATTGGGGTCGAGTTGGAGTGCCTGATCTTGCGCTTTGGGTGGCAGCGATCCGTGAAGCGCAGTGATGGCGATGTCATTGCCGACCTTGCGTGCGAGATCTCGTTCAGCCCGGTTGATGGCTCCTGCTCCGGCCATGAAGACCAGAATGTCGCCAGTTTGGGCGGCAGGTTGCTTGAGGAGTTCGGCCACAGCCGGTACGACCGCGGCGTCAACTGTCATCCCTGGCGGCGGAGGCTGGTAGCAAATCTCGACGGGATGAAGGGGCGCTTCGGCTGTGATGATTGCATCGGTTTGGAGTCGGGTGGCCAGTGATACAGCGTCGAAGGTGGCCGACATGACGATGACACGAAGGTCATCGCGCAGTGCAGCCGTGGTCTCGCGAACGAATGCGAGCGCAGTGTCGGCATGGATGCTGCGCTCATGGAACTCGTCGAAGATCACTGCGCCATAACCCGATAGCTCTGGGTCGGTCAGCAGCATGCGGGTCAGCACGCCCTCAGTTACGACTTCAACCTGTGTGGAGCCGCTCACTCTGGTATCGAAGCGGCTGCGAAGGCCAATCGACTGGCCGATTGTTTCTCCTCGTTCGGCGGCCATTCTGCGAGCTGCCGCTCGTGCGGCCACTCGACGTGGTTCGAGCACGATGACCTTGTTGTGTGTCATCCAGGGCTGGCCCACAATTGACGGTGGGACTCGAGTCGTCTTGCCGGTGCCAGGTGGGGCCTGAAGGATCACGAGGCGTTGCCGTTTCAGCGCTGCGTGGAGTTCGGGAAGAACCTCGTCGATGGGAAGTCGACGGCCAGCGGACGGGGGTGGGGCCATGGCGCGCTAGCTGAGTTCCCCGAGCACAGTCTCGACCCCGACGGCCACGGACTCGGGGTGCGACTTCATCACGAAATGACGAGCGCCTTCCACAGTGACGCGCACGGCGTGGGGAAGCTTCTTTTCGAGATAGTCGTTCGCTCCCACGAATGCTCGGTCGCCGTCGCCGATCACTAGTGAGACCGGCAGAGTTAGCTCGCCGAGTCCATCCATCACCATCGAGTCAGAGTGGAACGCGATCGTCGAGGCTTTTTCGCTGACGGAGTAGGCCGATGAGTTCTTGCGGACGCGATCGTTCCAGCCCTGCATGGCATCAGGGTCGCGAAAGCCAGGGCCGGTGGAGACGAGCACGAGCCCGTTGATCGACAGAGCTGGGTCAGTTCGGCTGAGTGCGTGTGCCATTCCCAGGTAGCCGCCCAGGCTGTGACCGACCCAGACGATGCGACGATCGGGATTGTCGGTGCGCAGGTTGGCAATGACGGCATCGATGTCGCTGAGCACAGCGGCTCGCCTATACGCTGCCTCGTTGTCAGGCGTTGGCGATTTGCCATGACCGGGGAGATCGACGCTGGCACAGGCTGTGGTGCGCGACACCAGCGCCACGGGGTTGTCCCAACAATGGCGGTCGCTGTCCAGCCCATGCACCCAAAGGACGATGGGCCGATCAGAATCGGTGGGCCCGGCGTGGGCAACGTGCAGTTCGGTCATCAATATCTCCGTTCATGGTGCTTCCGCGGTGCTCAGCGGCCACGAAAGTGGGGACGACGCTTCTGCATGAAGGCGGCCACGCCTTCTTTGAAGTCGTCGCTGTCGTAGCAGGCCTTCGCATGGGCTTTCATATTGGCGAGATCGACCGACGCACCTGCCGCGGTTGAGAGTGCGTCAACCTGGAGCTTGGCGGTCTTGATCGACAGGGGAGCGAGGCGGGCAATTCGGTGTGTGACTCGATCGATATGGGCATCAAGCTCGGTCTTGGGGAGGACCTCCTGCACGAGACCGACTCGCAGAGCTGCCTCAGCATCGAGAACCTGAGCGGTGAAAAGCAGAGACTTCGCTGTAGCGGGACCGACAAGCGAAACCAGACGCTCAGTTGCTTCGATCGGGTAGGCGAGCCCGAGGCTGGCGGGTGGCACGGCGAAGGTTGCGTCGGTGGCGGCAATTCGAATGTCCGCGTGAAGCGCGATGGCGATGCCGCCGCCTCGACAGGGCCCATGGATCGCCGCGATGACCGGGACCCGTGCGTTGGCGATGGCCGCCCAGGCTTTGTGTTCCGTGTTGTCGTAGCCCTCGGCCTTCGAGTTGCCATCGGCGGTGCGACCCATCCGGCGGTTCGGGAATTCAGAGATATCGCTCCCAGCGCTGAACGCTTCGTTTCCTGCTCCTTGAATGATGATGCAGCGAATGTTTGGTTCGGCTGCGAGCGCATCCATTGCGTCTGGCAAGGCGAGATACATCGCCGAGTTCATGGCGTTGCGTCGCTCAGGGTTATCGATTGTGAGGGTGCCGATCGTGCCGTGCTCGACATCATCGATCACCGCAGACCGCACGGAGATACCAATGCTTGCCACGAGTGTCAGCCTCGCAGATCGACGGCGGTCACGCCGTACTGGCGTATCCTGACTACTTCCGTGGGCGAGTCACCACAGTCAGGACAAGTGACGCGGCGAAGGCGCCAGCGAAGAATCCGGTATTGCCGCCCGGCCAGACAAGGCCGCCGAGCGCAAGGAACGGTATGGATACAGCGGCATTGATGAGAAGGGTGCGGGTGTCCATCACAGGGGGTGAGGCTATCCGCAGGTGGGGTCCAGAAATGCCACCGAATCACTCCATGATTGGTTGATAGCACGGCGCAGCAAGGCCTCATTATCATTTGAGCCACTGTGGCCAGTCTTTCGAAAAAGGGATCCCGTTTCAGACCGGTGAACATCCTCTCGGACAGGCCCTTCAGCCAGCCACATTAGATGTCACCTATTCGTGCAGCAAACCCAGCCTGCGTTGTGTAACACCACGCTGGCTGGGTACCCGCAATGGCACTAGCCAACGTTGCGTAAACAGTATGCAAACCGCAATGCGCGAGCCTGACACCGATTCGCGGTGTCCGAACGGGTCATGTCAACGAGTACGACGATCCCTACAGACCGATCCCGGCAACGGATCCCGCCAACACGACGTCATATCTACCCAGGCCGCGTCAACGCCGTCGATCGCCACCG
>JABIQM010000056.1 GCA_018699415.1 Acidimicrobiaceae bacterium | reverse complement strand
GTCAGCATTGGATGGAAAACGGTGAGCACTCGCTCATCATCTACGACGACCTTTCGAAGCAGGCCGAGGCCTACCGTCAGGTATCGCTGTTGCTGCGTCGCCCGCCAGGGCGCGAAGCCTTCCCCGGCGACGTCTTCTACTTGCATTCTCGCCTCCTTGAGCGCGCGGCCAAGCTTTCCGATGAGCTTGGTGCAGGTTCGCTTACCGCTCTGCCGATCATCGAGACCAAGGCCGGCGATGTGTCTGCCTTCATTCCGACCAACGTGATTTCGATCACCGATGGTCAGATCTTCCTCCAGGACGACCTCTTCAAATCGGGTATCCGCCCGGCCGTTGACGTGGGCATCTCGGTGTCTCGTGTGGGCTCAGCTGCGCAGGTGAAGGCCATGAAGGTTGCCACCGGCACCCTCAAGGGCGATCTCCAGCAGTTCCGTGAGCTTGAGGCGTTCGCCGCATTTGGCTCCGATCTCGACCCGGTGTCTAAGGCGCAGCTCGCACGTGGCTACCGTCTCACCGAGCTTCTGAAGCAGGGCGTCAACACGCCGTATCCGGTAGCAGAGCAGACGGTCTCGATCTTTGCTGGCACCCGTGGCTATCTCGATTCGCTTGACATCGGAGACGTTCTGCGTTTCGAAGCAGAGCTGCTCGACTGGTTCCGCACTCGTCACGACTCGATCATGAGTTCCATCAAGAACGATGGCGTGATCCCCGATGAGGGCGATTTAGAGGCGGCAATCAAGGAATTCTCAGATCAGTTCGAAGGCTCCTCCAACGAGGGCTCCGAACCAGAGGCAGAGGCTCAGGGCGCAGCTCATGCGAAGGTTGTCGATTCGGACACAACCCTGCCTGAAGAAGACATCACTAGAGACGAAGACTGAGGTAGTTCACCGTGCCTGGTGGTAAGGAGCGTGAGCTCCGCCGACGCATTTCGAGCGTTCAGTCCACAAAGAAGATCACGCGCGCGATGGAACTCATCGCCGCAACCCGGGTGGTGAAAGCCATGCAGCGGGCCGATGCCTCGCGTCCCTACGCCCGCCAGATCACTTCCGTCATCGAAAACCTCGCCGCCGGTGGCGCTGAGGTTGATCATCCCTTGCTCCGCGAGGCCGAAAAAGTCAAGAAGGTTGGCTTCATCGTGATGGCCGGCGATCGTGGACTTGCTGGCGCCTACAACTCGAACCCGATTCGCGCTGCGGAACGCCAGATCATGGCGCATCAGACCGAGGGCCACGACTACTCGCTTTTCTGCGTGGGTAAAAAGCCATCTGCGTACTACCGGTTCCGTAACTATCGCGTCGACCATGCGTACCAGGGATTCTCGGCTGCCCCCAGCTACGAAGATGCCCGTCAGATTGCTCAGGACGTCGCCGACGCATTCATCAGTGGTGAGGTCGATGAGGTCGAGTTGATCTACACCGAATTCATTTCGATGGGAACGCAGCGGATTTCTGTCAGGCGCTTCTTGCCACTTGAAGACACTGCTGTCATGGCCGAGCAAGGTGGTGGGTCCGCGGAAGTCGCATCGTCGTTTGAGTTCGAGCCGTCACCTGAGGCTGTGCTTGAAGCGCTTCTACCGCGCTATGTCGAAGCTCGGCTGTTCGGCGCGCTGCTCGACTGCGCCGCATCGGAACACGCCAACCGGCAGCGGGCAATGAAGTCGGCTACCGATAACGCTGATGAACTCATCACCAAGCTTTCGCGTGAAATGAACTCCGCTCGTCAGGCGTCGATTACCACTGAGATCATGGAGATCGTCAGCGGCGCTGAAGCTCTGGGCTCTGGCGACGAGAAGATTGATCTCGCTGCGCTCCTTCACGACGCGACACCAGAACCCGCCAACGCCGGTGCTGCAGCATCGGCCCCAACTGCCGCCGCAACTGCGGTTGTTGAAGATTACCCATCCGAAGACTGACGACTGAGCTTCGGCTCAGTTCCCCGAAGATCGAAAATAAGGAATACGAGACATGACAGTCACTGAGAACGATCTCAAGAATGGGCATATTGTCGGCATCGCCGGCCCCGTTGTCGACGTTGAGTTCCCTGCCGGGCACCTTCCCGAGATCAACACCCAGATTGAGTTCGATGTGAACATCGAAGGCGAAGTCATCAACGTGGCCGCCGAGGTAGCGCAGCAGATTGGCGACAACCGCGTTCGCGCCATCGCCATGAAACCCACTGACGGACTCACCCGCGGCGCTGAAGTCCGAAACACCGGTCACGGTGTGCAGGCACCCGTCGGAGACGACACATTGGGTCATATCTGGAACGTGATGGGCGACTGCCTCGATGTTCCGGAACAGAAGACAGCTGAGCGTTGGAATATCCATCGCGCCGCCCCGTCCTTCGACTCGCTCGAGCCGTCGGCGAAGATGTTCGAAACTGGTGTGAAAGTCATCGACCTACTCACCCCATACAAGGAGGGCGGCAAGATTGGCCTCTTTGGTGGAGCGGGCGTAGGCAAGACAGTCCTCATCACCGAGATGATCACTCGCGTGGCCTCGAACCATGGTGGCGTGTCCGTGTTCGCCGGTGTGGGCGAGCGCACCCGTGAGGGAACCGACCTCTTCATTGAGATGGGCGAAACTGTGATGGGCGACGGTGTAACGACCGTGCTCGACAAGGCTGCACTTGTCTTCGGCCAGATGGACGAACCGCCGGGTGTACGCCTTCGTGTGGCGCTCTCGGGCGTAACCATGGCCGAGTACTTCCGCGATGTGCAGAATCAGGACGTGTTGCTCTTCATTGACAACATCTTCCGCTTCGTGCAGGCCGGCTCTGAGGTGTCGACCCTTCTCGGGCGCATGCCCTCCGCTGTGGGTTACCAGCCCACCCTCGCCGACGAGATGGGCGAGCTCCAGGAGCGCATTACCTCAACCCGCGGCAAGTCGATCACCTCTCTGCAGGCCGTCTACGTCCCTGCAGACGACTACACCGACCCCGCACCGTTCACTTCTTTCACCCACTTTGATGGCACCACTGAACTCTCCCGCGACATCGCAGCGCTCGGTATCTATCCGGCGGTGGATCCGTTGGCCTCCAGTTCAACGATCCTTGACCCACAGGTGGTCGGCGACCGTCACTATCAGACGGCTCGGCGCGTGCAGGAAGTCCTACAGCGTTATAAGGAATTGCAGGACATCATCGCCATTCTTGGTCTCGACGAACTGTCCGAAGAGGACCGCATCACCGTCGACCGTGCTCGCAAGGTTCAACGCTTCTTGTCCCAGCCCATGTTCGTTGCCAAGGCCTTCACCGGCCAGGACGGCATCTTCACGCCGGTCGATGAGACCATCGATTCGTTCGAAGCTCTCCTGAACGGCGACCTTGACCACCTGCCTGAGCAAGCCTTCTATATGGTCGGTGGCGCCGAGGACGCCGAGCGTAAGGCTGCGGAACTCCAGGCCGGCGCCTGATTACTTCCTCAAGGACATCATGCTCAACGTTCAGGTCGTCTCCCCCGAATCGGTTTCGTACACCGGCGAAGCCTCAATGGTCATCGCCCGTACGGTCGACGAAGGCGACATCGCCTTCCAACCCGGCCATGTTGCGTTCATCGGCACCCTTGCCGTGTGGTCAGTTGATGTCATCAAGGATGGTGGAGAGCGCGACACTTTTGCTGTGCACCGCGGCTTCGTTCAGGTGTCCGGTGATGATGTCACCATCCTCAGCGATGTGAGCGAATCCAAGGATGCCATCGATATCGCCCGGGCTCAGATAGCGCTCGACGCGGCTGAGGCTGCTCTTGGCGCCGACAGCAACGACGAGGTTGCCGCCGCCGACAAAGACCGCGCCGAGCTTCGGCTCAGGGTGGCATCCGGCGAGAACTGAGTGATCGAGTCGGGCGATGTCTCGACTCGACCAGGTTTGTCCTTCGCCTAAGTTGCTTCAGGTCGTCGATGTTCCGACGATCCGCCGTTGCTCATGCAACCACTGTCCCCGGCACACCGTCGGCGGGCGCCGGATGGCGCATGTCAAGCGACCGCAGCGTCGTCACGATGATCTCGCTGATCACGCGGTTGCGGAACCATTTGCGGTTTGCGGGAATCACGTACCACGGTGCGGCATCGGTTGAGGTCTTCTCGAGCATCACTCGGAACGCGTCCTGGTATGTGTCCCAGTGTTCGCGCTCGGCAATGTCGCCAAAGCTGAACTTCCAGTTCTTCTCAGGTCGGTCGACCCGTTCCTGTAAGCGCTCTCGCTGCTCCTCCTTGGAGATATGGAGGAACAGCTTCACGATCGTGGTTCCTTCATCGGCAAGCATCTGCTCGAAGTTTCGGATGTGCTCGTAGCGGCGTCGCCACCGCTCCTCGGGAACGAGGTCATGGACCCGAACGACGAGCACATCCTCATAGTGCGAACGGTTGAAGATTGTGAGCTCGCCGGCACCGGGTGTGTGTTGATGAATCCGCCAGAGATAGTCGTGGGACAGCTCCTGTGGCGTCGGTTTCTTGAACGGTGCCACCGTGACGCCCGAGGGGTTGACGCCATCGAAGACGTGGCGAATAGTGCCGTCCTTGCCGCCGGTATCGGTTGCCTGGATCACGATGAGTACTTTGTGACGGCCTTCGGCATACAAGAGCTCCTGCAGCGACTCCAGTTCCTTGTTCAGCGCTCTCGTTTCATTCTCGGCCTCGTCACGGCTTAAACCACCGTCTTCGTGGGGATCCCAAGCATGAAGGTCCACGGACTTGCTTGCGGGCACGCGGTAACGAGAGATATCCATCGCGACATTGTGCCTTACCGGTTCTGTCATTGTGAGTCCCCGACTTGATTGGCGAACTTCTGGTACCGATAGTGGTTGGGTCCAGTCTGAGTAGAGATGTGCCGTGCAGCCGGTAGATGGGTTGACGAATCGATGACCGAGGTTGAGCTGTCCGTTGCAGTCGAATTTCGTACTGCGATGGCTGATGCTCGTGCTCGCGTTGCTTCGTTGTTGGAACCTGCCTGTCCGAACGTCGCGTTCCTGAACGCATTGCGCGCTGAGTTAGCGAACGCATCAGCGGACGCTACGTCGGTGCCATATCCCGAGCTGCTCGACCCCGACACGTACTGGAAAGCGTCGGTGAACCCGCAGGCGAAGGTGCTGCGTCATGGCGTCATCGGAGTCATCGAATGGCTCCAAGACCGTGTGATCGAAACGATGGAGCTCGCAGAAACCGAGCTGAAGCAAATCGTCGACTTCTCCGCCGCAAACCCTGGTCCCAATATGCACGCCACGCGAACCGAGCTCCGCAATCGCATCACTCAGCTGTGCGATTCGCTCCATCAGCAGATGGCTGAACTCCTTGACCTCCTGCCTGATCGCGTCCCCCTTGATGAGGCGCGAGCTGCGAACAATGCGGCGCTGACGCGTCGAGCAACTGTCGATGTGGAAGGGCTAGAGAACGCCTATCTCCGTGAGGCGGGCGGCGACGATGCGCACCAGACGTATGCGGCCGAGCAGTGGTCGGAGACCTTCGCCGACCGCGTGGCCCATCGGCAGGCGCTACTCGCTGGAGCGTCTCCCTGGCGCCACCAGGAGCTCGCACTCATCAGCTACGAATCCACCTGGCAAGAGTCCGAGTCGCTCGTCGACGCGGCCGTCACGCGCCTGCAGGCACCGCTAAGCATGATGCAACAGCTTCTCATGGAGCGATTCGACGAACTGGTGAGCTAACCGCACCCCTTGACTAGTCGGGCTTCACCGCGTATTCGTTGACCTTGTCGAGGTGATGCTGCGCTCTGACTTGCCGCACCGTGCGCGACCGTGAGCGCATCACGAGTGATTCGGTCTGGGCGCCGAACGCATCAAAATGGACGCCGGTCAGAAGTTCGCCGTCGGTGATGCCAGTAGCAGCGAAGAAGCAATCGTCGCTCTTTACCAACTCGTCTTGAGT
The DNA here is from genome assembly GCA_018699415.1 of Acidimicrobiaceae bacterium. GTDB lineage: Bacteria > Actinomycetota > Acidimicrobiia > Acidimicrobiales > Aldehydirespiratoraceae > JAACCU01. The sequence goes on along the minus strand of JABIQM010000056.1, from coordinate 19,514 downwards.
GAGAACTTGCTCGAGGTCGTAGCCCAAATCACGGGCCGTATTTCGCTCACGCTCGTTGCGGGGCCAGAGCCGGCCGAGTTGTTCGCCTCCCATGCACTTCAACGCCGCAGCGGTGATGACCCCTTCCGGAGTCCCGCCGATTCCGATGAGCATGTCTGCGCCTGAGGCAGGCCAGGCGGTGGAGATTGCGCCGGCCACATCGCCGTCAGGAATCAACCGGATACGAGCACCGGCACTGCGGACCTCGGAAATATGGTCGGCATGGCGATCGCGGTCCAGAATGACAACGGTGAGATCTCTCACCGATCGCCCTTTGGCTGCCGCAACCGATCGAAGGTTCTCTGTGATGGACTTGTCCATGGAGATGGAACCCTTGGCCTCAGGCCCAACTGCGATCTTTTCCATGTAGACGCACGGGCCTGGGTCGTACATCGTTCCTCGGGGCGCTACTGCGATCACGGCCAGAGCATTGCCGCGTCCGAGTGCGGTGAGTGTGGTGCCGTCGATGGGATCGACGGCGATGTCGGTGGCAGGCTCTGAACCATCACCGATCCGCTCGCCGTTGTAGAGCATCGGCGCTTCGTCCTTCTCGCCCTCGCCGATCACGACAACACCGTCCATTTGAACGGTGCGAAGGATGGTGCGCATAGCGTCGACAGCGGCGCCGTCGGCGCCCTCTTTATCTCCGCGTCCCATCCAGCGCGACGCCGCCAGCGCGGCGGCTTCGGTCACCCGGACGAGTTCGAGCGCCAGGTTGCGATCAGGAGCGGTTGGAGGAGTCTGTTCCATGAACGGACGGTAGTTCATAGCGAGAGTCATGTGATGGTCCGGGCTGGCGTAGTTTCTCGGCCCTAAGCGTGCGAGGATGCTCCTCGTGGCACCATCCTTTCGCTCCCGTTTCCGTCGTGATGAGTCTGACAAGCATGCCGAAGGGCAAGACGTCGACATCAAAGCCGAAGCATCCGATGTCGACGATGACGACGCTAGCTCCAATGAGAACCTCGTCGATGACGACAGCGGCGAATGGCTCGCCTACGAACTCCATGAGTGGGCGTCGCAGTCGCGTGCGATGCTCGCCCAACTCCTGATTGCCGACAAGGTCGTGCACTCATGGCAGGGAACAACACTTCTTGCCCACGAGTCGGTCGAGGAGGCAGTCGATGAGCTGCTCCAAGAGGTCGAGGCGGCAACGGATCCTGAGCTCGACCCGGACAAGGCCCAAGTTGCCTTCGAAATGGAGGGCTGGTCAGGACAGCAACAAGCACTACTGGCTGAGCGTCTCGGTGGTACCGCTGTGCCGCACGAATTCGATGCTGACGGTGATCTTGTTTGCCATGAGGAGGACGACGAGCAGGTCGAACTCATCATCGAAGACATTCTCACGCGTGCGGCCGACGAAGGCCTTGAGCAGCTAGAAGGGCTGGCTCTCAACGATCTTCTCTCGGCCCTGTTCGGTGCGACAGATCGTGTTCGAAAGGACGTTCGTGACAGCGCTGGAGTTCTCGGTTGCGTGACGCTCGGGCATCGTCTGAGAGCTGTTGCTACGCCGTTCGGTTTCACCGCCGGAAGCTGGGTTTCTTTGCGGGACTCTGCAGGCGATCTTGCCGATCTCCTCGAGAGCGATGACGCGACCGACGCTGATGTCACTGACCTCGCGGCACGATTGCGCGATTCGCTGCAGCGAGTCATCTGACATTATTGGTGACTCGGTGACTCGGTGACCGACCGCCGGAGTCGCCGGTGGGAACGTAGTGTGGAGTCCGACATGTTGTTAGCTGAACTCCAAGTGTTTCACTCTCGTCCGATCGCTCCCACCCGACGGTTGGCGCTTGGATTCAGCACGCTTCCGTGTGATCCCGCTCCCGGGTTTGGCGGCATTCTTCTTGGCGCCGTCGTGGCCCGATTCTCACCTGAGGTGAACCCTGATCTGTGGCCTGACCTTGTCTCACTCACTCACGAGGTTGAAGCGGGTAGACGGGTGGCACAACCGCGTCTACGGCATCGTTTGCAGGAAGATCGGATCGGTCTCACTCGAAGTTCGCACAGGCTGTTCCGTAACGACGAGGGCATGCTGCGAGCGACCTTCAACGCCGAGAAGGGTGCACCGGCGCAGCATGTCCTTGGCGCGATCTATGCCGCGCAGAAGCTTCCCGCAAACCTGCGCGGCCCCGTACTCAGCGCTGTGCGTCGTGGACTCGCATGGTCCGGAGATATTGGGCCTGGTCTTCTCGCCCACCTAAGCGGCAGGAGCGCACGCTCGCTCCACGCCGATGCTGTGGCTGACCCCATTGGATGGGCACGGGACGTGCTCGGGATTTCCTCGCTCGTGGAGCGACCGGAGAAGGCCCGAATCCAGCGTCAGTTCCGCGAGGCTCTTATAGATGCCCATCCAGACAGAGGGGGCAATGACGGTGATGCAGCGCAAAGGATTGCCGAACTCTCCGAAGCTCGGCAAATTCTCCTTTCCGTCTGAACCCATCTGCTTTATGAGTACCCCTGCCGGATTTCTTCTCACCCACGGAGCTGGCAGCGACCGTAACCATCGGCTCTCGCTCGCTATCGAAGAAGCGCTCGAGTTGCCGGTTCGCCGCATGGACTTTCCGTATCGCAAGGCCGGACGCAAGGGACCACCGGATCGGGCACCGACCCTGATCGCCGAGCTAGTACGTGAGGCCGAGGACTTCGCTGCGGAGCTCAATGTCGGATGCGACCGACTCGTGCTCGGCGGACGATCGATGGGCGGGCGGATGTGCTCGATGGCAGTGACGCAAGGCTTGCCTGCCCTCGGTCTCGTCCTCTTGAGTTATCCCCTTCACCCACCGAAAAAGCCGGAAAAGCTGCGGGTTGAACATTTCTCAAAGATCAATATCCCGTCGATCTTCGTCAACGGCGACCGCGACCCGTTTGGTACGCCCGAGGAGATGGAGCGCGAGATGAAAGCCATTCCGGGGTCCGTCACGATGCACTGGCTCGACGGCCAGCGCCACGACCCGAAGCCGACATTTGACAACGAGATCATTGAGGTCGTCGGTCGTTTCGTCGACTCCCTCTAGCCTCGCAGTCATGTTGGATCGCATTGCCGGGTTGGAGCACGAGCTTCACGACGTGGAGATCAGGCTTGGCGACCCTGCCGTCCAGTCCGATCCCAAGCAGCTTGCCGACCTTGGTCGGCGCTTTAAACAGCTCGATGAAGTGGTTAACACCGGTCGTCGTCTCCGCCAGGCAACCGAAGATGCCGAGACGGCGCGAGAAATGCTCGGGGAGTCCGAGGGAGATGAGCGCGAGGCATGGCGCGTCGAGGTTGAGTTGGCCGAAACCGCTATTTCCGGCACCGAGGAAGAGCTCCGTGTCCTACTCCTGCCGCGTGACCCGAACGACGAGCGAAACGTGATCATCGAGATCCGCGGTGCCGCCGGAGGTGAGGAAGCGAACCTCTTCGCCCGTGACCTCTTCAGCATGTACGAGGGGTATGCGAAGCGCATGGGATGGCGCATGGAGACCATGAGCATTTCGCACACCGAGCGGGGCGGCTACAGCGATGTCACCGCCATGCTCGCTGGCGAATCGGTGTGGACGCGTATGAAACATGAGGCAGGCACCCATCGTGTTCAACGAGTGCCTGTCACCGAGTCGCAAGGCAGAGTCCATACGTCGTCAGCCACGATGCTGGTGATTCCCGAAGCCGATGATGTAGAGGTTGAGGTCGACGACAATGATCTTCGGATCGACACCTTTCGAGCATCGGGCCCCGGTGGCCAGTCGGTGAACACGATGGACTCTGCAGTCCGAATCACCCACGTTCCCACCGGTGTCGTCGTGTCCATGCAGGACGAGAAGAGCCAGCTCAAGAACAAGGCCAAGGCACTGAGGGTGTTGAAGAGCCGCTTGCTCCAACTCGAGCAAGAGAAAGCCAATGCGGAGGCGGCGGCGCTACGGGGTAGTCAGGTCGGAACTGGTGATCGCTCCGAGAAGATTCGCACCTACAACTTCAAAGAGAATCGCGTATCAGACCATCGGATCGGTCTCACGATTTACAAACTCGACAAGGTCCTCGCTGGCGAACTCGATGATGTGTGCGATGCGCTGGTAGCCGACGAGCGCCGTCAGCAGCTTGAATCTGATGACGCATCGTGAGCGACGGGACCATCTCTTGGGCGGAACTCATGTCTGAGGCTGAGACGCGCTTTGGCCGCGCTGGTATTGACTTGCCTGCCATCAACGCCCGAAGGATCGTTGAGGAAGCGAGCGGCACGCCGCCGTCGGAATTCCATCGGGTGCTCGATGAGCCAGCCACCGTCCGGGGTGTGGCCCACTTCGACTCGATGGTCGCACGGCGTGAAAAAGGCGAGCCCCTTCAGTATGTCCTTGGCAACTGGAGCTTCCGTGAGTTGGAGGTCATGGTCGACCATCGGGCTCTCATCCCTCGCCCGGAGACCGAGGTGGTTGCCGGCCTAGCAATTGACGAAGTCACTGCCCGCTCCGGAGGCATACAACGCGAGGTCCTTGTCGCCGACCTCGGCACCGGCACCGGTGTCATTGCGTTATCGATTGCCACCGAGTGCCCCCGCAGCCGTGTCTTGGCCACCGATATATCTCCTGACGCGCTGGCGGTGGCCCGGGCGAACCTGACAGGAATCGGTCGAGCATCCACACGAGTGACCCTCCATGAGGGGGACTGGTTCGATGCACTCCCTCACGCCGTGCGGGGTTCGCTCGATGTCATTGTTTCGAACCCGCCCTACATCAGTGACACCGAAGTACTTCCCGCCGTCGTTATGGACCACGAACCGGCCTCGGCGTTGAGATCAGGGCCAATTGGCACTGAGTTCCTGGGACGTATTATTGACGATGCCGGGGAGTGGCTTGGCCCTGACGGCGCGCTGGTGCTGGAGATGGCACCGATGCAAACCGAGGAGATTGCGGCGCGAGCGAAGTTGCGTGGCTACAAGACGTCAATTCATTCCGACCTCAGCGGCCGTGCCCGAGCGGTTGTGGCGCGGCGGACAGCGTGAACGATCCGATTGCGCTGATCGCCGACGCTCTCCGCAACGGTGACCCCATTGTTCTGCCCACTGACACGGTCTACGGGCTTGCGGCCCTCGCCGCCGATAGGGACGCGGTGGCAAAGATTTTCGCGGTAAAGAAGCGGCCCGTCGACATCCGAATTGCTGTGTTGGTCACCGATCTGGCGCAGGCCGAGGAGTTCGTTGAGATGTCGCCGGTAGCACGGTGCCTGGCCGAAGCGTTTTGGCCTGGAGCGCTCACGATCGTGGCGCCTCGTCGCCCTGGCTGTGCGCTTGCCGTTGGCGACGAGACCAGCGTCGGCGTGCGATGTCCTGACCATCCGTTGGTCCGCGAACTGGCCCGTCGGGAGGGGCCGATTGCGGCAACCAGCGCCAACCGCCACGGACAACCCACCCCGACCACTGCGGCTGATGTCGCCGCCATCTTCCCGAAAACCGGCATGATCATCGATGGTGGGCGGATCGATGGAAGCGCGTCGACTGTGGTCTCGGTGATGGGTGACGTTGCGGTGCTTCGCCAAGGTTCGGTCACCTCGGCGGATATCGACGCGGTGCTCAAGCGAAACTCCTAGGATCAGGATCGTGCGCATCGCAGTTGGATCAGATCATGCCGGGTTCGAGCTGAAGGAATCGCTCGCCGACCGTCTCCGCGAGGGCGGTCATGAGATCATTGACTGTGGGGCCTATAGCGCCGACCGTGTCGACTACCCGGACTTCGGCGCCGCCGTCGGTCGGGCCGTCCGCGACGGTAATGCTGAAGGTGGTCTGTGCGTCTGCGGATCTGGAATCGGTATTGCAATGGCGGCAAACAAGATCGCCGGCATTCGAGCTGCCACGGTCTGGGATGCCACCTCGGCTCATCTCGCTCGCGAGCACAACGATGCTAATGTCATCTGTATCGGCGAGCGCCTCATCGGTCCGGCGGTGGCGGCCGAGGCGCTTGACGCGTGGCTAGGGGCCTCCTTTGAGGGTGGCCGTCATGAGGGTCGTGTGGCGAAGATCGATGCCATTGGCGGCGAGCAGGCCTGAGCACACTGAAGCTGGTTACGGCCGCTACAGTTCGACGGTCACCTGGAGGAGGTTTGACCCATGCCGTGGCCCAGCAGTGCGTCCGATGAAGTCCTCGAACTGATTCGTCAGGAAGAGGAACGTCAGAACACCACCGTTCAACTGATTGCGTCGGAGAACTTTGCGTCTCCCGCCGTGATGGCAGCCACTGGTTCGGTGCTGACCAACAAGTACTCCGAGGGATATCCCGGCAAGCGGTACTACGGCGGAAACACAATTGTCGACGAGATCGAAGACCTCGCTCGCGATCGTGCGTGTGCGCTCTTCGGTGCCGACCATGCCAACGTGCAGCCCCATGCCGGTGCCATCGCAAACATGGCTGTTTATCAGGCGCTGCTTGACCCCGGCGACACGATCCTTGGCATGAGCCTTGACCATGGTGGCCACCTCACCCATGGATCGCCCGTCAACTTCTCCGGCATCATGTACAACTTCGTGGACTATGGCGTCACCGCGAGCGACGAACGGATCGATCTCGACGAGCTTCGCGACAAAGCAATTGCGAACAAGCCGAAGCTGATTGTCGCCGGCGCCACGGCGTATCCCCGCATCATCGAACCTGCTCCGCTGCGTGAAATTGCTGACGAAGTCGGTGCCATGCTGATGTTCGACGCGGCCCACATCGCGGGCCTCATTGCCGGTGGTGCGCATCCCAACCCGGTGCCATACGCCGACATCGTCACCTTCACGACGCACAAGACCCTTCGAGGTCCGCGCGGTGGTTGCATCCTCAGCCGTGAGGAACACGCCAAAGCCATCGATAAGGCCATGTTCCCCGGTATCCAGGGTGGTCCGTTGGAGCACGCAATCGCTGCGAAAGCCGTCGCGTTCGCCGAGGCTGCGACCGATGGGTTTAAGGACTATGCCAAGCGCGTCGTGGTCAATGCTGAGGCTCTTGCCTCCGCTCTTGCTCGAGAAGGCTTTCGTCTCGTCTCCGGTGGCACGGACAATCATCTGCTGCTGGTTGATCTCCGGGGCTTTGACGAGAACCTCACGGGCAAGGAAGCTCAAGCAGTGCTCGATAACGCTGGACTCAGTCTCAACAAGAACACCGTGCCCAATGATCCTCGTTCGCCGTTCGTCACCTCCGGTGTGCGCATCGGTACTCCTGCGGTCACGACGCAGGGCATGAACGCCGAGGATATGGGCACGATCGCCTCGCTGATCGTGCGCGCACTGCGAAATCGTTCTGATGAGGCAGCTGTCGCAGAGGTGAAAGCGGATGCCGCTGAGCTGTGTGCGGCCAACCCGCCGTACCCGGAACTCGGCTGAGGAACGGAGCCTGACCGGTGCCTTCGATCTGGGCGTATGTCCTTGTCGGAGCGGTTGCCGCGGTCGTCACCTTTATCCTGATTCCGGTTGTGCGCCGATTCTCGGCGCCGTTGGGCGCCATCGTTGACCCAGACGAGCGTCACGTCCACACACAGGCCACGCCCACGGCGGGCGGAGCGGCCATGATCGTTGGCGTTGGTATTGCCGTGGCGGTCGCTGCGATCCACCCCGACTTGAACAATGTGATGGCAGCGCGAACCGAGGTGCTCGGTGTACTCCTTGCCGCCGGCGTCATATGGAGTGTCGGATTCGTTGATGACCTTCGGGAAATTTCGCCGCCCGCCAAGATTGCTGGAATGGTTTTGGCTGGCAGCATCATGGCGCTTACCGGTGTCTCGATCCTTGTTTTCCGTGTTCCGTTCTTGGAGATCCTCGTTCTTTCGCCCGACTGGTCCTACCTGCTGACCGTTGTGTGGGTGGTTGGTATGGCAAATGCCATCAACCTCGTCGATGGTCTCGACGGCCTCGCTGCAGGAATCGTCGCTATAGCGTCTGCGACCTTTTTCCTCTACGCGCTTCGCTTGGGCAATGAGGAAGTGCTCGACCCGTCGAACCCTGGCGCGCTGTGGGCCATAATTACGCTTGGCGTATGCATTGGGTTCCTACCCCATAACGTGCATCCGGCCCGCATCTTTATGGGTGATTGCGGTGCACTCCTGCTCGGAATGCTGATGGCGGCCAGCACCATGAGTGTCGGTGGACGCTCGTCAGCTGAGTTCTCTGGGCAGACGTTCTTTTTCTTCGCCCCAATCTTCATCCCACTGGTAATTCTTGGAGTCCCGATCCTCGACACGTTGTGGGCAATCTTGCGTCGGGCAGCACGGGGCAGCAGCATGTCATCGCCCGACAAGAAACATCTCCACCATCGCCTCATGAACCTTGGCCACGGACACCACCGGGCCGTGTTCATTCTGTGGTCGTGGACCGCGTTGCTGTCGGCGTTCGTGCTCTACCCGACCTACACCGGGGAGGGTGATGCCGTCGTGCCGATCGGCGTCGCCGCACTCTTACTCGGGTTGTTCACACTCCTGCACCCGCGTTTACGACCGGTGACCCAAGACATCGATGAAGTGGCACTCAACGCCATCGACTGAGCCAGCGTGAATGGCGTCAGATGACGTCGACCGGAACGCCCAGTGGTAGGCCTACCGATTCGACCAGATAGCTGATGTCATCGTTGTGGAGGCGGATACATCCGCTCGATACGTTGGAACCGAGTGTGTCTGGATCGTTTGTGCCGTGAATGCCGAGCTGGCCGGGACCTCCAGCGAATTCCATGAAAACTTCGCTGAAGCCGGAGAGACCGTAGGCGAACGTGCCATACACGGAATGCGGCGTGGGTGGGCGGAGCAGCTCTGTCGTGTAGTAGCGGCCGCTTGGTGTTGGGGCATTTTCTCGAGCCACCCCGATGGTGGCCTGCCAGATTTCCTCCTCGTGGTTGAAGAGGGTGAGCTGGAAGGCATCCAGGTTGATCTGGAGTCGGAAGTTGTGACGGGTGAGTTTGATGTCGTTCGCGGAGATCCACCCGAACGACCCGTTCGGGCGAGTGGGTAACAGGACCCGAAAATTATTGAGGTCATCGAACTCTTCGATCACGAACACCAGCGGACCCCCAGAGGAGATCGGGTTTGTGAATTCCCAGTCGACCTCACCGCTGCCGAGCGTTTGGCTAGCCGTGACGACAGGTGTGAGCGCCTCTGCGACAAAGACGATGCCGGGCAGATCTTCCTCAGGGACCTGCACGGGATAGGGCGAGTCGGACGCGGCCTCGGCGGGTTGACTGTCGCCGCCGGATGGGAGAGTTCCGCGACCTGCGGGTTCCAGCCGAATATCAACGTCGGTATAGCGGGCGACAAGGTCACGTTCGGGATGTGCGCAGGCAGCCAACGTCACTGCGCCTGTGCTGAGCAGGAATCGGCGGCGTTCCATCACTATGAAGGTACCGGTTCAGGGCCTTGAGTGGTGATAGTCCTAGCTGTCTTCGGGGTTGAGTTCCTCGAGTTCCCGGCCGGCGGTCTCGGGAAACTTTGTCAGAATGAGGCATGCAACGATGAGTGGGCCGATGGCCAGGAGTGCCATGGGCGGCCCAAGCTTGCTTCCCCACTGATCTGATAGGAGTCCAGCGGCGAGAAGACCGACGGCACTGCCGCCAACGCCGATGGTGACGATGAGTCCGTTGGCTCGACCCCGGTCGTGCGTGCCGAAGAGTTCTGGGCCATACACGGCGAGCGCTGGTACGGCGATGCCCCCCAGAACGCCGCCCGCCAGGGTGATCACCCAGAGCATCGGGCCGCTGAAGAAGAATGATGAGGCTCGACACACAGTGCCGAGGACGAGTCCGAGCGCTCCGACACGTTTGCGGCCGCGCGTTTCGGCGAGATAGCCACCGAGGAGCACGCCCAGCCCGATAGGTGTCGATGTCACCACGGTGAACAGCGAGACGTCAGTAGCACTGAACCCTCGCTCGTCCTTCAGATAGTCGTTCTGGAAACTTGATGCTGGAGCCACGAACATGGCGACCAGAAAGGCTGAGATCGCAAGGAGAACGAGGCGGTCTCGACGACGTTGCTTGGTCTCCTCGTCGAGATCTGGATGGTGCCCCAGTCCTTCCTCGAACCGGCGGGTCTCGGGCAGACGGCGACCGGCCCAATAGACAACACCGATCCCGATAGCGGCGAGGAGATAGACGGCGCGCCAGCCGCGAATGCTGGTGTCGGCGATTGGTAGGACCCAGACGGCCATGCCAGAACCAAGGCCTGCGCTGAGCGTCAGAACTGACGCTGCCCAGGCTCGGGTACGGGCGGGCATCTCTTCGGTTGCCATCACCGCGATCAGGATTCCGAGCGCTGTTGAGAGCCCACGGGCAAAGAGTTGGCTTCCGCCTAACCACCACAGGTTGGGTGCGAGTCCACCCAAGAACGTGAGCGCGCTACTGGACATGCCAGTGGCGATTAGGAGCGTGCGTCGTCCCTTCCGGTCAGATAGCGCAAGAGCAGCAAGTGCCAGGAGGACGCCTACTCGCACAACACCGAAGACAATGCCCTGAGCGGTGTTGCCGTGGTCGAACTCTTTGGCCGCAAACGTGAGTGTCTGGGTGAGAACCGTTCCGAGATACCCGTCGACGATCTGCACGCCACACAACAGGCCGAGGACCGTGGCGGCATGACTGTCGAGCCTGTCTGGAGGTGCCCACCAATACGAAAACGATGGACGGCGGCGCCGCATTGCCTGGCGAACCGGGAACCAGAACAGCCAGCCCCATACAGGAACAGCGAGTGTGTAACGGGTGGTTTGTTCGACCTTCCACGCGCCTTGAGCGGTCGGCTGGACTTGAAGTGTGCGCTGGTAGGTCTGAAATGGGCCGTGCTCAAGGGCGAAGTTGTCGTCCCCGGACCGTGTCTCAGCAACTATGTCGTTGCGCGGCTCGCGTAGAGCGGCGAGTTCTACGTCGCTGCAGTGAAGCTCCTCGCTCAGGGTGGTCACGGGCAATGATGCTACGGCAGTTGCGACTCCAGGCTGCGAGATGCGTATCGTGTACCCGATGTCGCAGGAGATACTGAAGGATCCGAGGGTCGACTTGCTGTCGCCGTCCGCTCGGCGACTTCTGCGTCGGCCTCGGCCCCGCTATCGCGGGATTCTTCATCGGTGGGCGGCGATGGCGTCGATCCCTGCGGGGGCCGTGCTCGTCATCGGAGCAGATGGGGTACGCGCAAAAATCGCGTGTTTCATCTTTGCTCTGGGAGTCCTCGCCATGCTCGGCACGAGTGCCGTCGTCCATTGCCGAGATTGGTCGATCGAACGGGTCGAAACTCTCGTTCGTTTCGATCACGCCGCCATCTTTCTCACCTACGCCACGACGGCGACGCCGATCGCGTTACTGGCACTCGACGGTCGGCCTTCGATCGGGCTGATCGTTGCCACATGGGTCGGGGCAACGGTCGGCATCATTCTCGAATGGGCGCCGTTTCATCCGCCGGCTGGCGCGGTCAACGCTCTCTTCTTTGGCTTTGGCGGCGTCGTGCCCGTGTTCTCGCCGTGGCTCATTGATGCGTTTACTCTTGGGCAGGGAATCTGGTTCCTGGCTGGCCTCCTCACCTTCGCCGTCGGCGCCTTCATCGTGGGCTCTCGCCACCCCGATCCGTGGACGAATGTGTTCGGATACCACGAAATCTGGCATGTTTTCGTTGTGGTCGCCACCGGTGCCCACTACGGCTTGGTCATCGATCTCGCCTGGTAACCAGCGCGAAAGAGGAGCCATCCAATGAAGTTCGGCATCTTCTATGAACACCAACTCCCGCGTCCGTGGGATAAACGGTCCGAAAAGCAACTCCTCGACGATGCACTCGATGAGATCGAACTCGCGGACCGACTTGGCTTTGACTGCGTCTGGGAGGTTGAGCACCATTTCTTAGAGGAGTATTCGCATTCGTCGGCTCCTGAGGTGTTCCTGGCGGCGGCATCACAGCGGACCAAAAACATTCGTCTTGGGCATGGCATCTGTCTGACCGCGCCCCAGTTCAACCACCCGGCCCGTGTGGCCGAGCGAATTGGCATGCTCGACCTCTTGTCCGGTGGTCGCGTCGAATTTGGTTCGGGAGAGTCATCGTCGGAGGCCGAACTCAGTGGGTTCGGTGTTCCCTACGAGCGAAAGCGCGATGCCTGGCTCGAAGGCCTCGAGGTAGTAATCCGGTCGATGACAGAGGAGCCGTTCTCGGGGTATGAAGGCGAGTTTGTGTCGATGCCGCCTCGCAATGTCGTTCCCAAGCCGATGCAGTCACCGCACCCGCCGTTGTGGGTTGCGTGCTCCCGCCATGACACGATTCTGCTCGCCGCCGAGAAGGGGATGGGAGCGCTGACCTTCGCGTTCATTGATCCTGAGGATGCTGCGGGTTGGGTCAATGATTATCGCCAGACGATGGCCGAGAAGTGCATACCGGTTGGCAAGGTTGTCAATCCCAACCTTGCTTGTGTCACCTCGATGATGTGTCACCCAGACGAGCGTCAGGCCCTCGAGATGGGACTCGAGGGAGGCAACTTCTTTGGCTACTCATTGGCTCACTTCTATGTCTTCGGTGATCACCATCCGGGCCGTACCGATGTGTGGCAGGAGTTTCAGGAGAAGCGAGCCGAGCAGGGGTTCGATCCGGCGGTCCAGCTTGCGCTCGAACAGGAGAAGCTGGGTGCCAAGATCGCAGCCGGTGATCACGCCGGGCTGCGAGGTGCCATCGGCACACCCGATCAGGTCAGGGAGTATCTCGAGCGCTACGAGGCTGCCGGAGTAGATCAGATTATTTTCGTGATGCAGGCGGGGAGGAACCGCCATGAAGACATCATGTCGTCGCTCGAACTTTTCGGCACCGAGGTGATGCCTGCGTTCAAAGAACGCGAGAAAGCCAACGCTGGGGACAAGGCAGCTTCGTGGGAAGCGATCATTGAGGCTGCGATGGCACGTCGTGGGCCTGATCCGGCACCGCTAGCCGAGGACTATGTCATCCGGGCGATCCCTAAGAAGCTGGTGGAAGCCGGGGTCGGTGAGGCTTTTGGCGTGAGTGAAAAGGGTTTGGAAGATGTCGCGGCCCGCACGGCGGTGGGTAGTCGAGCCGAAGGTGACGGCATCGTCGGCTGAGGCGGGCTGCACGCTTTCTCGCCTGATTACTCATGTTTCTTGCGCGCGATGACCATCCGGGTGCGCCAAACTGTATCGATGGACTCAGGCGATGTGAACGAGGTCGAGAAGTCGTCCCACGAACCCCGTCGCACCGGCAGCGGATCGACTCTCGATCAGTACATGCCGGTGCTCTTGTTTTTTGGGTTGTACAACCTCGTCAACATCAAGGCAGCAGTGATCGCATCGACCATGTGGTCGATCAAGGCGACGGTCAGCCGCCGACGGGCCGGTCTTGATATCGGCTGGTGGCTTCCGTCTGTCACGGCTTATCTGATCCTTCGCTCTGGTGTCACGATCCTCGTTGATGAGGAAATTATCGACTTCGGGATCAGTAGCGAAGCCGTGTACTTCGGGATCGGTTTTGTCACCAAATTCCTTGTGGGTCTTTGTTTCGCGGTGACGATCATCATTGGTAAGCCTTTCGTCGCCTGGGCGATCCCAAAGGTTGTCGAACTGGCCCCCAGCGTGATTGAGAGCCGTACGTATGTCCGCGTCATGGCCAACGTCACATGGCTGATTGTTGCGTTCGAGTGGGTGTCGGCAACATGGGATATCTGGTTGTTTAATAACGCCGGTCTGAACTTCTTTTTCCTGACCCGCACTGGGGTGAATTTCGCGATGTCGTTCATTGCTATCACCGGCGCGCTGACGTACATCGATCGAAAACTTGGTCCGCTCGACGAGTACCCGGGGCTCATCCACATACTTGAATCTTCCGGACGGACGAGCCAATGAACTCGGCCTCGGTTGGTGGACCAATCATCGTCCTTCACGATCATTTGGACGGCGGAGTTCGTCCTCAGACTGTCCTCGATCTCGCCGCTGAGCATGGGGTCGAGGTGCCGGCAGCCGATGTCGACGAGCTAGCCGAGTGGTTCACCATCATCCCCGGGATGCCGTTCGTCGAGGCGTTCTCTCGTTTTGATCTTGTCGGGGCTGTTTTACAGACGCCAGAGGCGCTGGCACGAGTTGCTCTCGAGGCGGTAGAGGATCTCGCCGCTGACGGTGTGATCCACGCCGAGCTTCGCTTCGCACCGATGCTGCACACGCTTCAGGGGATGACCCCGGTGCGGGCTATCGAAGCCGTCGATGCAGGATTGGCCGACGCTGCGGCCATGACCGGACTTGATGCCCTCATCATCGTCTGCGCCATGCGTGATCAGCCTGAGGATGTCTCTATCCAGGCCATTCAGGCCGCGATCGATTCTGGTTGCGACCGAGTGGTTGGCGTTGATCTTGCCGGTGCTGAAGTTGGGCACCCGGCCGAGGACCACGCCGCTGCCTTGTCGCTCGCTCACCGGGCCGGGCTGAGTGTCACGATCCATGCGGGTGAGATGGATGGCGCCCATCAGGTTGCATCCGCCCTCGATACGTGTGCACCGGATCGAATCGGCCACGGGTGGCGAATCATCGATGATTGTGTAATCGAGGACGATCGAATTGTGGCTCTTGGTCCGACGGCCACGGCGCTGCGAGCATCGGGTGCGCCGCTTGAGATCTGCCTCACCTCGAACGCCTGCCTGGGGATGCCGGTGGCTGAGCACCCGGTGCGTCTGCTGCGCGATGCGGGGTTCCGGGTCACGCTGAATCCCGACGACCGTGCCATCACAACCACGAGCGCTCGACGTGAGTTGGAGCTTGCGGCCGAGCACCATGGCTTCACCCGCCACGATCTTGCTCAGAGCATGGAGCGGGCGGCTGTCGGAGCATTCTTGCCAGATGAAGAAAAAACCGTCTTGGTGGAGCGCGTTCGCTCCGGCTGGGATGTGGTGCCCGCTCGTATCGTTCACCTAGCCGAGCGAGGGGAGTGGGAAGCGGCTCGTTCGACCGGGAGCTATCTACCGGGCGCCTTCGCCGCTGACGGGTTCATTCATCTGTCCTCGCTTCATCAGCTACTGACGCCGGCCAACCGCTTCTACGCAGGCCGCACTGATCTCGTCGCTCTGGTCATCGACACCCACTTCCTCGGCCGCGCCCTTGTGTGGGAGCCGGGAACGGGGACCGACGAGCACTTTCCGCATCTTTACGCGGCGCTGACCCCAGAGGCGGTGCTCGGCGAATTCGAGATGATGCCCGGCGCCGATGGGGACTTCCTGCTCCCTGCGGATCTCGTGCGAGCGGTCGGCGGCTGAGCTGACCCTGCTCGCCGGCTCAATTGGCTGGTTAGCGCCGTCGAACCCGCAGCGGCCGCACAACGGCCCGCTCTTCGGCGTCGCTGGCCTTGAGATCGATCTCGGCCTCCAGCACCCACTCATTGAAACCCTCGGGATCACACAGCGTCTGGGCGACCGTGCCAGCGTCGAGGTCGATCTCGAACCACTCTGCGGCGCGTGCCCCTGCGTCGATATGGATGTGGTCGTGGACTTCCCAATAGCCAGCGAGGTCCTCGGCCAGGGTGTCGGTGCGTCGTAGTGCGATCTGCGTCACCAGAGCGAACAACTCGTTGCGCGCCATCACGGTGAATGCCTGCCTGTTGGCGGTTAAGGCAAGCGGCTCGGCGGGTGGTGCCGGCTCGTCACCTATCTCTGCGGGGTTGCGGAGCTTCTCCCACTCGTCGATCAAGCTGGAGTCGACTCGGCGAATCATTGCGCCGAGCCATTCGGTCAGGTCGTCGAGTTCGTCGTTGACGTGATCCATTGGCACTGTCTGAGCGAGCGCCTTGTAGCAATCGGTGAGGTAGCGGAGCAGCAGGCCCTCGGACCGCTTGAGTCCGTACCGGGCAACGTACTGGTTGAACGTCTCGGCGTGCTCAAGCATGTCTCGCACGATCGATTTTGGGCTGACACGATTGCGACCCACCCATGGGTGGCGGCGGGCGAAGATCTCGAATGCTGGTTCGAGGAACTCAGCTTCTGGTTTCGACCATGTGGCCTTGTCTAGCTGCTCCATACGTTCGTCGAATTCGACGCCCTCACGCTTGAGGTCAGAGATCAAGGTGTCCTTGATTTTGTCGAGTTGAGCCATGAG
The DNA here is from genome assembly GCA_018699415.1 of Acidimicrobiaceae bacterium. GTDB lineage: Bacteria > Actinomycetota > Acidimicrobiia > Acidimicrobiales > Aldehydirespiratoraceae > JAACCU01. The sequence continues at coordinate 3,455 of JABIQM010000056.1, read as the reverse complement.
CACGACTTTCGGATCTTCGAGTGTGCTCTCCACCACGCTCAAGACCTGCCACGCGTAGTCGGGTGCTTCCATGTCGAGTGCCTCGATTGCCTCGATGGCAAACAGCGAGAGGGGCTGGTTGAGGCGGAAGTCGTCTTGGAGGTCGAGTCCAACGCGCACAGGGCGGCCGAGATCGTCGGGTTGATCAAGAATCTCCAGGATCTCGGCGTCGACGAGTGATCGGAATATTGAGATTGATCGGCGGATGTGGTCGCGCTGGCGCTTCCTTGGTTCATGGTTGTCGGTCAGCAGGATCTTCATGGCCGCGCATCCGTCACCGGAGCGATCGAGCACGTTCAGCATCATTGAGTGGCTGACACCGAAGCTCGATGAGAGGGTCTCTGGCCGTCCACCGCTGAGGCGAGCGAGCGTGTCGCCATCCCAGTGGATGTAGCCCCGCTCGGGAGGCTTGCGCTTGACCAGCTTCTTGCGTTTCTTGGCGTCGTTGGCAGCCTTGGCCTCAGCGACCTTGTTTTCGACGACGTGTTCTGGGGCCTGCACTACTACGGAACCGGCGATGTCGAATCCTTTGCGGCCGGCTCGGCCAGCGATCTGTTGAAAGTCGCGGACTGTGAGGACCCGCACCCGGCGGCCATCGAACTTGCATAGCTGGGTGAACAGCACGGTTCGGATAGGCACGTTGACGCCTACGCCAAGCGTGTCGGTACCGCAGATGAGTTTGAGGAGGCCTTGTTGGGCCAGCTTCTCCACCAAGAGGCGATACTTGGGGAGGAGGCCAGCATGGTGAACGCCGATGCCCGCCGACACGAAGCGTTTGAGATCCCTGCCGACCGGGGTGTCGAAACGAAAGCCGCCGATAGCTGTCTTGATCTCCTCTTTCTCCTCCTTAGTGAGGATGTTGAGGCTGGTGAGACTCTGGGCGCGAGCAGAGGCTTCCTTCTGCGTGAAATGCACGATGTAGACGGGCTGGCGGCCGTCGTCGAGCAGATGGCCGATCGTGTCGAGTAACGGAGTTTCGCGATACTCAAAGTCGAGGGGTACGGGCCGTTCAGCGTCCGACACCAGCGTGGTGGGGCGGTCGGTGCGGCGGCTGAGATCCTCGCGTAACCCGTCGGTATCGCCAAGGGTGGCGGACATCAACAGGAACTGCGTATAGGGGAGTTCGAGTAGCGGTACCTGCCACGCCCACCCTCGGTCTCGGTCGCCGTAGTAGTGAAACTCATCCATCACCACGAGGTCGACGTCGGTGTTGTTGCCCTCTCGCAGTGACCGATTGGCCAAGATCTCTGCAGTGCACACGATGACCGGCGCGCCAGCATTGACGGCCGCGTCACCGGTGACCATGCCGACGTTGTCGGGGCCGAGGGCCGCGCTCATCTCGAAGAATTTTTCCGACACCAGCGCCTTGATCGGAGCGGTGTAGACGGTGCGCCTGCCCTTCACGAGATTGGCCCAGGCTGCTGCCATCGCCACGAGCGACTTGCCGGATCCCGTGGGTGTGGCGAGCACGACATTGTCGCCACTCAGAAGGGAGACGATTGACTCTTCCTGGTGGGGATAGAGATCGAGTCCGGTGCTGTCGGCCCACTCCAGAAACGCGATGAGTAGATCGTCTTCGTCGGTACTGGTCGGGGTGTAGTCGAGCAGCGAGATGGACCTGACCTTAGCGAGTGGACGCGACTAGTGACCTGTTTATGCGGTCGGAATCCAGACCAACACGAGGTCCTCGACCGTGATGTCGGTCTTTTCAAGACCAACCAGGAATTCCTCGATTGTGGCGGCCTTGGTGTCCCACTCGTCGGCAGCATCTTGGAGCGTGTCGGTGAGTAAATCGGCGAGTTCGTCGAGTTCGTCCACCTTCTCTTCGAGTCGGTTTTTTGCCGTTTGGAGCCTATTTGACGCGTTCGCGCTCATACGGCGCTTCGAGGAGGCTCGTCGTACCCCGCCAAGGACGCTTCGAGCACTCTTCTTGCCGCCGAAGAGGCCACTGATCACGTCGATCGCTCCACCGAGCACTTCGTTTCGCTTGCGGTCCGAAGAGTCGCTTTGTAGCTCGGCTACCCGATCTTCGGCCTTGGAAATGGCAACACGAATTCGATCCTCCTTCTTGGCCATAGCGGTGCGCAACTCTGCGGCCTCTTCGTCGAGGAGATCGTCGGCGGCCTTCTCACAGCGGGCCATGAACTGTTCTTGGGTCTCATCCACCCTGCTATAAAGCTTCAGTTCGTCATTACGGAGAAGGGTCAGTGACTCGCTGCGGTAGAGATGATCCTTGAGCACCCGTTCGGCATCACGGAAAAACGTCTTTGTATGGATCTTTGCGTCGGGAAGCACATAGACGGTGCCTTGCGGTGCCACTGAACGTAGATCTCGGTCGTCGTAATCGACCGGCACGAAATCGACGCCGTCAACGTCTGCCCCCAGCGCCGGCACGACGGCCTCCCACTCGGCTTCGTGGCGAAGGTTGCCCTTCGTGTCATCGAAAAGGAGCCGAACCCGGGCCGCCAGCGCAGGCTGGAGTCGGCGACCCCCGGCTTCGGCGCCGGCCGTATCAGCCCAGGCCGCGGCCGGGTCGAGGAATCTGACCTGTACGCCTTCGGCGACCTTGGGTGCGATGGCGGTCTCGTCGTTGGCGAGCGCGGGCTCGGGGGGAGCCTGGGTCGTTGCCGTGTGGGAGGCCGCGCTGCTTTGAGTAGCTGATGGTGCGGTTGCTGTAGGCGCGAGACGGCGCTGGTCTTTCATCAGCACAGAGATCTGGTCGCGGGTTAACGGGCCCGGGAGGTACGACATCGCCCAGCGAGTCCCGAAGGTCGTTGGTTCTCCGCCACGAGTGGTATGCAGTAGGAATTTTCGCTTACCAAGCCCGCCGATCGTGTCGCCAATGGCATCGATATCGGCATCGCCACCCGCTGATCGCATGCCCTCGAGGAGGCGAGCCTTATCTCGTTCGGTTTGCAAACGCCCGATCATCCAGGTCCCGGCATTGGAGATGGCTTTGTAGTCGAGATCGACCGGGTTTTGGGTGGACAGCACCATTCCGACGCCGAAGGCGCGGGCTTGCTTGAGGATCGTGAGGATCGGCCGTTTGGCCGGAGGTTGAGCGGTGGGAGGCACGAACCCGAACACCTCATCCATATAGACGAGGGCGCGAAGATCCGGGCTTCCGGGCTGGGACCGCATCCAGGTGACCAGCTTTGATAACACGAGGGTGACAACGAATTGCCGCTCTTCATCGGAAAGGTGGGCGATGGAGATGATGGCAGCTCGAGGCTTGCCCTGCGGTGTCTCCAGCATCGAAGCGATGTCGAGTGGAATGCCTTCGCCCCAGGCCGCGAACGCTGGCGAGGCGAGCAGGCCGTTGAGTTTCATGGCAAGTGCGGTGCGATCAGAGGGCGGGAAGAACGTGTCGATCTCGATGACGCCGAGCTTTCGCATTGGCGGCTGCTGGATTTGGG
>JABIQM010000077.1 GCA_018699415.1 Acidimicrobiaceae bacterium | reverse complement strand
GCAGCGAGATGCTCGTGAGGGGCGTAGAGGTCGTCGGCTTCCACACCTGAGAGTGCCGTCTCCCTGCCATCGGCATAGTCCGCTTGTTCGCGATACTTCATGAGGTTGAGGGCCCACATCGGGCCGCCGGGGGCCGCCCTCTGGAACCACGAAGCGATGTAGTCACTGTTAATCGTTCCATATCGCGGCATCTGGCGAGACTACCGACCGCACCGGTGACTGAAAGACCACACGTGACCCGTCTTCGACGACACTGCGCGATCGCATAAGCCCACCGTTTCCTCATAATGCGAACTCTGTCGAACAAACCGGAATGCACCGAATCGGAATCGGCAAGATCGAGCGCGATGAGAACACTCCAAACATCATCACACTGGTGAGGATCGCCATGGCCCTCGATATCCGTGCCATGGATATTTTAGGCCAGACGAAGGGCAATCGCCCAAAGCCAACGATCGAGACAACAGCGCACTCCAAAACCGGATAGCGCAAAAAGCAATACAGAGGGATCGAACGATCCAGCAAACCGATCCGTCCCAAAATGAACCTAGCGACGACAAAGAAAACCATGGACGTCGGTGCACCGCCGGGCTGAATTCAGTCTGCCCAACGAAGTGCTGAACCAGTGCCCGACACTCGGCTCCGCTTCATTCAGGATTGCGGACACCGACCCGAGCATCATCCAACGTGTCGTAAACGTCGGAAAACACGAGGTATCCACGCGAGGATGTGACCATGACTGAGATCCTGGCTGGGAGCCGATGGGCACCAATTCGCTTCCACCACCGCGAACGGCTTGACCTTCCCCCCAAATTTGCCGAGACCGCACGTCGGGTCACCTCGTTACAGGCCGAAGACGACACCCGATTCGATGCAGCCGTCGAAGGGTTGACGTCTCGACTTGACGTGTCGGGTGGCGCTGTGATCGTCATGACGTTCGACGATCGCTTCGCGTTGCTCTTCGAGAACTGGGTGGCCTCATGCGATCGGAGAGGCATCGACGTGCGCCACCGCACGCTCGTGTTCCCCACCGATCGCGCCGCGTTCGAGCGGGCCGAGTCGCTCGGCTTCGTCGCCTATTTCGACGAACGTTCCACCCTGTTGCAGGAAATGACAGAGTCGGGCAGATACGGCGACAGGCCGTGGACGAACTACATGTACCACCAAAACTGGGTAATACAGCAGGTGCTTCAGTTCGATCTCGAGATCCTCTTCCAAGATGTCGACGTGATCTGGCGCCAGGACCCTCTACCGGTTCTCGCCGCTCAAGGAGCCGACGGTGCCGACATCCAGGCGATGTACGACGGCCCCAATTCGCGTTTTCAGCCGTTGTATGCCAATAGCGGTTTCCTCTATTTCGCCAACACAGATCGGGTCCGCGAGTTTTGGGCCGAGGTATACCGACGCCACGACATGGTCGGCTACTACCGCAGTCAACAAGAGCCGTTGAACGTACTGCTTGCCGCTCACGCCCACCGGGGGCTGGAAGTCGTCCTGCTTGACCAGGACCAGTTCGCCAACGGCCATCGCTTCTGCGGAGCGCGCACTCGCCCGGAGGACCCATGGGTCGTGCATCACAGCTGGACCGCGAACCTGGCTGAGAAGCTCGACCGATACGTGGCGAACGGACACTGGTACCTCAGCGACGATGCGCTCGGATCATTCGGTCCGCCGCGACAGTCGGAACGATCTCCTGCCCGGCTGGCCGCCACGCCCCCTGGTGCCGACGAACCGGACGCAAGCGACGGCCGGCTGGCTCAGACACCTCTCGAACTGCTCGACCGGATACGACGTGATCGAGATGCGCTGGCCAACCGAGTTGAGGCCATGCTGGGATCGACATCGTGGCGAGTGACCGCTCCATTGCGCGTTGCCAAGGACTGGGTCAGCGGGCGCCGACGCTGAGCACTCATTGCAGGTTCGATGATCAAGGTGTTTGCAACCGAGATGGCGGGAGACGTCACCGACAAGGCAATGCAGAGCTTCGGGGCGATGGGCATGACCCAAGAACTGCCGTTGTTTCTGATGTCGCAGCGGATACGGAGGTCGCTCATCTACGAAGGACCGACCGAAGCTCAACGTATGGTCGTGGCTCGTCAAACGCTCCGAAGCATCCGTCGAAGCGAGCGACGACCCGCTCTCGGTCTTCATGTCTTGATAATTCATCACTTCATGGGAACAAACTTTTCTTGATCGAAAAAGAGGCTTTGGCTAGCTTGCGTTAGCCAAAGCCTCTTTAGGAGAGAGATATAATGCTTAATATTCAGAACTTTGATGAAACAAAAATTAACTGGCAACCATTACCTGGGCCTGACGGCAGTCCTGCTGACCATTTAGGCTGTTCGATATTACATATTGATGATGAAGCCATGATAGTTGACATTCTTTTCAAGTTCACTGCAAATCAGAAAATCGTAAACCATAGACACACTTCCGACTTTAATACTTTTGTGGTTAAAGGCGAGCTTCATATATATGATTTGGAAGGTAATTTAACAGAGGTTCGTTACCCGGGAACCTATACAGCAGGCGTTGCAACTGATGAACCACACACGGAAGGCGGAGGCGAAGAAGATGTAGTTGTTCTCTTTAGCCTAAGACCTTATTCAAACGATAAACCAATCTATGAGATACTGGATGAAACTGGAGAAATAGCCGCCATAATGACATTCGACGCTTTAAAAGAACTGCACGAAACTAGCCAAGCTTGATCGTTTATATCTTCAAGTTTGTAGTATATCTCTCTATATGAGAACTTTTTAGAAGTTAAAAAATGTAAGGGAATTGGTTTCTCAAAGGGCTATTCGATGTCAAAGTCGAAGTATCGAGTGACCGCTCCCTTGCGCGTTGCCAAGGACTGGGTCAGCGGGCGCCGACGCTGAGCACTCATGGCGGGTAGCTAAACACCTCAAAGTCCTCGCGGTAGTGGTGATAGATGATGCCTTTGACCCTGGGATCGAGTTCGGCACGAAGCTCGGCCGAGCGGGGTGACGCGTTCGCGTGCAGGAGCGGACACTCGAAGCCATGGGCATGCGAGAACTGGGCCCAATCTTCGTCGAGTTTCTCAAACCGGAGCACCGTGTCGACGAGTAGTTGTTTGTTGTCGTCGCAAAGCCACTTGGTCTGGGGCACGAACCAGATCAGGTTGCCGTCGACCATGTTTGCAGACTCGTGAGGCGTCCGCGTGCGATCGAAGAACTCCTGCGTGCGGAACTGTCCGCCAAGGAACGTCGACATCACCCACCTATCGAATGGAGCTTCGGCGCTCGGCAAGTGGGCATTACGTTCGCCGCTGTGGAGACGGCGTCGCCGATACGCATACTCCGACACCACCCGGTCATAGGGATCTCGCACGACGGCGAACAGTGGTCCACTTCGTCCGTGCTCGGTGATCCAGCTCGCCGCCGTGCGGTGACCGGCCGACACGATGTGAGCACCCGCGCTTCGCACCACGCTGGTTCCGCCATTCTTACTGACGTGAATAAAGACCGGCTTCATCGCAAGGGGCAAGCTACCAGTCGCCGCCATCCGAGGCGGCACTGTAATATCGGTGTTCACTGTGCCCGTTTATCGGCGTCATCGCCTCGTTCACCTCCATATCCCCAAAACGGCCGGTACGGCTGTCGAGCAACTGTTTGACCAACTCGACGACCTGGTTTGGGGGCCAGAGTCATGGATTGGTGAAGTACAGCGCGACGGTCGTTGGTATGAGTACCAACATCTGACTGCGACCGAATTCGCAGAACTGGCTGGCGATGAGTTCAACGGGTTCGCCCGGTTCGCGATCGTTCGTGATCCGTACCAACGGCTGATCTCCGACCATCTCTGGCGGCGGGCCATCAAGCAGAGCACTCCCGATGTATTCCTCAGTGCGTTCGAGACCTTCGACGAGTTCGTGGCGGCCATCCCCCACGGCATCGACGAGAACTGGAATGAGTTCATCGTCAGCGCCGACAGGGCCGACGCCAACCTGCTCATCCATCTGCGGCCACAGCACCACTACCTCCGGTCGTCTGACAATCGACCTGACGAGTCGATTGAGGTCGTGGCCTTTGAGAAACTTCCCGAGGCCCTCGACGAACTATTCGACCGCCGAGGCATAGGTAGCGGTCTGGAACGCAAGACAGTGACGCACCGACTCGAACACTTTTTCACTCCCGCTACCCTCCAGATCGTGAACGAGCTCTATCGGCAGGATTTCGTGAGACTCGGGTATCCGATACGCGACCGGCTCGACCCGTGAGCCGTCGAACGGCGGTGCTCGTCATCGCCGCGGACCACCAACCCGTGTACCGCCACTACATCGAGTCGTATTGGACTGACCTGATCCAGCACACCAACGCTGCGTGTCCAGACCTCGATGTCTTCCTGCTCATCGAGAGCGGGATGTCACGCGAAGCATTCGCACACCTCGGCGACAACGTGATCCAGGACCCTGACACGAACTATCGGTCGCTGGTGCCTCAGCGTCACCGGCGACCAGGTGTGCCGGGAATTTTGAGCAAGACCGTCCATGCGCTCGATGTCCTGGGGGGTGACTATGACGCCTTCTTTCGCACGAACCTGAGCAGCATGATCAATGTGACACCGTTCCAGCAGTTTGTTCACAACAAGGACGAGATCGGCTACTCGGGGGCCTGGGTGTGGGACGACGCCTTGCGATCCGACTTGGTCGCGCAGAACTGGGTGGGCGCGGGCCGCATCATCGAGGACCTATCGGAGCTCGACCGCCATCTCGGCAACACGTTTGTCTCCGGGTCCGGGTTCTTTCTCAATCCAACCGAGGCTGCCAGCCTGGTAGCGCGACGGCGCGAGATTCGATGGGACATCGCCGACGATGTATCGGTCGGTCTCATGTTCGACCGGCACGAACAACTCGCCGACTTTTCGCTGGTTCTCTCTCCATCAATCGCGATCGACGAGATGGTGTCTCGACTGCGAGCGACGAGCGCAAGTCACATTCGGCTCCAACATTTCCCGGTCGAGACTGCCAAAGCGCTGTGGCGGAAAATCCAGCGAGATCCGTTCTGGAAATAGCGGGCCTCTTTAGGCCCGACTCGCGACTACTTGGCGATGGATCCACTCGTAGGTCTGCTCAAGCCCATCCCGCAGAGCGATCGATGGATACCACCCAAGCTCAGATTCGATCAGAGTGTTGTCGCTGTTGCGCCCTCGAACCCCTTGCGGCGCCGACAAATCGTGGCATCGCTCGAGTTCGATGCCCGCAATCGACGACACGGTGTTGACAAGTTGGTTGATCGTCACCATCTCCGAACTCCCAATGTTGAGCGGCGTCTCGACCGTGCTGTCGGCAAGTCGGCGGGTGCCCTCGATTCCGTCATCGATGAACATGAAGCTACGTGTCTGCTCGCCATCGCCCCAGATCTCAATCTCGTGACGGCCCGAGACCACGGCCTCGGCGACCTTTCGACAGATGGCGGCGGGAGCCTTTTCGCGACCGCCCTCCCATGTGCCCTGGGGCCCGTAGACGTTGTGATATCGGCCGATGCGGATCGGCGTACCAAAGTCGTCGCGGTGATTGAGGCATAGGCGTTCGCCGAACAGCTTCTCCCATCCATAGCCGTCCTCGGGGTCGGCCGGGTAGGCCTCCGCTTCGCGTAATGCGCGCACCTCCGGGTCGTCCTGCAACCCGGCCGGGTAGACGCAAGCGGTCGATGCGTAGAAATACGCGTCCACCTCGCAACCGCGCAGTGCCTCGAGCAGGTGGGTGTCGATCAGCACGTTAATCATGCACTCCCACTTATTGCCTTCGATAAAGCCCATGCCGCCCATGTCACTCGCCAGGTTGTAGACGGCGCCGACACCGGACACGGCGTGCTCGCAGGCTTCGCGAAGTCGAAGATCGGCCACCATGTTCTCGGCCCCCGGGTGGCGCTGATACCAACGCTCGACCGGCTTGATGTCGACCGCGCGCACCCGGTGGTTCTCGTCGAGCAGTCGGGCAACGAGGTGGCCACCGATGAAGCCACCGGCCCCGGTAACCAGAATTGGCCGGTCGGTAATCGTATCCATGTCGCGACCTTACCGAGGAGTCAGATCGACCGGAGGACTACCTCGCCGATGGTGCCGTTTCGCTGCGTCGGCACGACAAGATACTCGACCGCTCGCTGAAGATCATCGCCGAAATCTCGCATCTTCACCACCGATCGCGACCGATTGAGCACGGCGGGATCACGGATCTCTCGCCGCGTGATCTCGCTGCCGTGCGCGTCGAGCAGCACAACCACGAACGCGTCATAGTCGTCGCGAGATTCGACGACCGCCTGGTCGATCTCGATCGTCAGAGTGTCGTTGTCACGTGACGACTGACGCAGTCGGATACCGGCATGGCGCTCAAATGATGCCAGTGGACGAACCGAGCCGAGCCCGTACCGGCCGAGCGAACGGTGGTCTCCTTGGAAGAGGGTTCGGAGACGATCAACCGCCTGACGGTCCCGGTCGGTGTGGTCACTGTGGTCGTCCCAATGCTTGGGCTGGTCGTGGCCGTAGAGGTGCCAGATCAGATTTTCATTGGGGTAGAAGAGGTCGTACCCATTCGTGTATGCCCGGGCGGCCAGGTTGATCTCCTCGCCACCGAAGTACAGCTGCGGATCGTAGGGCACGTCACGACAGAAGCGGCCCCTGGTAAAGATCTGGCCGGCAGCAACCGTCGGTGACGGACCGGGCGCCGAGAGGTCGCGCACGACTTCGGTCTTCTGGAACGTGGTGAGATTGTCTCGTAGTTGCTCGATATACAGCGACTGCACGCCTACCTTGAGGTCGTACTCGATCTCACCCGCTGGCGAGATCGAGAAGCTCGGCGGATAGGTGGTCAGCAGTGGCAAGTCGGCGTTGGTCGACTCAAGCATCTCGATGAAGCGGACGTCCCAGCGGGCGGCAAAGCGGGTGTGTGCATCGACTTGAAGAAGGTACGGCTCGTCGTCGTATTGCTCGAAAGTCCGATGTCGCGCCCAGCAACATCCCTGCGACTGCTCGTGGGGCACCGCGTCGATCGAAAAGCGTGGATCGTCGTTCCACTGGTCGAGCACGCTCTGCGTCTGCGGGTCGAACTGGTGACAGATAGCGAACCGGACATGCTCTGGGTACGCCGCCTGGGCTAGGGCGCTCGCCACCGTGTTCGCGACATCGGGGTCTCGGTAGGCGGCGATGGTCACGAGGACGCGACGGTCGGCAAACGGGTCAATCAGAGACTCTGCGACCGCGTTCTGGGCCGCCGCAGTGGGCGCGATACGAGGTTGCTTCCACACTGGCGGTTGTTCGTACACAAAGAGCTCGTTGCGACCGGGAGCCAGATCGTCGAATCGGCGCACCGAGTGCCACCGCTGCCCGTCGTCACTCCTTTCGAGCATCACGGATGGAGCCCAGTGATCGTGTCCCTGCTCGAGCACGATGCGATCGAGTGCCACTCCCGCCGGATCAGATGCCGTAATAAAGAACCGCCCCTGCTCGTCGCAGCGACCTCCCCACGCTCCGTCAG
>JABIQM010000059.1 GCA_018699415.1 Acidimicrobiaceae bacterium | reverse complement strand
GGTGGCCGACCATGTCATTACCAGGGTTGTCGTGGGGTCGGGCATCCATCACGCCGCGAATAAAGGTGTCGAGATCATCGATGGCTTTGCGAAACGACGCTGGCTCGATGTCTAGATCGACTTTCGCCGGGTCGGCTTCAGCCCAAAGGTGGATCTCCTCGACAGCCCCGTCGATAACCCGTACGGCATCCGGGGTGAGGTCGGTGGTGAACAAGAGATCAGCGACGACGCGCAGGGTGAGCCTGCGAACGGTGGAGGTGAGGTCGGGGTGGTCGCCGACCGTCCACTGGTCGAGTTCGTCGTCGATGATGTCGATCATCCGGTCGTGAAACTGCCCCACGGCGCGTGCGCCGAGGGGTTTGACGATCGCCCGCCGGCGCGGGCGCCACGTATCCCAGTCGTAGTTGGTGAGGATGCCGGAGCCGGTGGCGTGGCTGAGGAGCTCAAAGGGGGCTGCCATGCCGACGTGGTCGAGTTTGTCGGCAAAGAGTCGGTGACTGGCTTCGACGTCGTAGATCACCACGGTGTCGGCTCCGGCCAGGTTTATGTGCACGAACCGTCCATAGGACTGTAGATCGTGGAGCAGTCCCTCGGGGTCGGCGAGGAATCGTTCGATTTGGTCTCCGCTTGGGCCTGGAATCGACATCACATGACCTTTTCGATGAAGGCAGCAAAGTCAGCTATGGCGGCATCGGCCTCAGGTACCCCGTACCAAATCGGCGAGTTGTGCCAACCGCCGTCGAGCGCATGGAGAGCGACGGGACTACCTGCGCGGCGCGCCAAGCGGGCGAAGCGGGCGGCGTCGCCGAACAAAACTTCGCGGGTTCCAACATGTATGAGGGTTGGGGGCAGATGCTGGAGATCGGCATACATGGGCGAAACCAACGGGTGATCGAGGGGTGTCCCGGATGCGTAGGCCCGGCCGGGAGCGAGCAAAATCTCGATGTCATGACCATAGTCAGGATCGGCTTCAGCGAGGGTGCGATAGCTGTCGCTTGACCCTGTGAGGTCGAGCATTGGCGAAATCATGAGTAGTGCGGTAGCTGCGGGGAGGCCTTGGTCTCGAGCCGCGATTGTGGCCGCAGCCGCCAACCCGCCGCCCGCTGACTCACCGAGAACGATGATCCGGGTGCCGTCATTTGTGAGCGCCTTCCATACGGCTAGGGCGTCGTCGACGGCGGCCGGGAAGGGGTGCTCGGGCGCAAGTCGATAGTCGACCGACACGACGTCCATGCCGGTGGCCCGGGACATCGGGGCGTTCAGCACTCGGTCGATCTCCGGTGTGCCCAGGCAGTACATGCCTCCGTGAAAGTGAAGGATGACGATGTCGGTGCGAGGCTGCTCGGTTGCACTGATGCGTTCGATGGCCACTCCACCGACACTCTCCTCGGTGATGGTGTAGGGGAAATCAAGTACCTGGTTGATGGTGCTCCAGAGCGGATGCGATATTTCACGCAGCGTGTGGACATCCCAGGCGTCGGTCCAGTCGGTCGGGTACTCGAGTACGTCCGGGTCCCGCAGGTACGCGCCGGCAGCCTCGGAGAGATGCTTGGGTGGTGCGAACGTCATGAGTCGACGGGCGGTGCTTCGAGGAACGGATCGTCATCGGTCCATTCGGCCTTCTGGCCGATCGCCGCTTCCATCGCGGCGAGGGATGTTCCAGCGCTGGCGCCGTCGTCGACGGCGATGATCTGGGCATTGATGAAGCGAGCGTCGTCGCTGGCCAGATAGTGAATGAGAGCCGCACAGTCATCGGCGTGCCCCAACTCAGAGACGTGCTGGTGGGCCAGCTTCAGCCAGTCATCGAGCCAGTTGTCGACGCCCTCGACCCGGCCGAGATAGCTGTCGTGAGTCAACCCGGTCGGACATAGTGCGTTCACCCGAATGCCGACGGGACCAAGCTCAACTGCGGCGGTCTTGGTGAGATGGATCACCGCAGCCTTTGATGCGTTGTATGAGGAGAGCGTAGGGATCGGGAGTAGACCGAACAGCGAGGCAATGTTGATGATCGTGGATCCGGGAGCCATACGGGGCGCCGCATACTTGATGCCGAGCGCCACACCGAGCACATTGATGTCCATGTCGCGGCGCCATCCATCGACGTCGAGCTCTGTGATCGGCCCTTCCCAACTCTCGACGCCCGCATTGTTGACCAGCACATCGAGTCGGC
>JABIQM010000061.1 GCA_018699415.1 Acidimicrobiaceae bacterium | reverse complement strand
GTCGCCTGGCTCGCTAGCGACGCCGCCAGCGACGTGAATGGGCAGACGTTCATCGTCACTGGCGATGAGATCCACCGCATGGCGATCCCCACCGTGGCCGGCACCATCACCGCTGGCGATCAACAATGGACCATCGATTCGATCTCGGCCAACAAAGCCGAGTTGTTCGGTTCCGACAGCCCTACGATCCCGCCGTGGGCTGGGCCACCCATGCGATAGGCCCCACACCTATTCGCCGGTGAGCCCCGAGATCGTCTGAAAGAGAATTCTCGTCAGCGTGTTCGCCAACGCATCGGCTCCAGTGCCGCGGCTCGCAAGCCCGTCGCGATAGGCCGTGAGCCGTTCAAGCATGGCCAACATCGCGGCGCCTCGAGCAATCGAATTCGCGTCTGCTGGAATTCGACCAGCCTCGACCGAATCGTCGACCATGGCAGCAAGTGCCTCAAGTAATGGAACCTGCGATTGGCTTCGCTTCACCCGGAACGCAGACTCACCCTCCTCGGCTTTCAGGTTCCGAACACGAAGCACCGGGCCATTCAGGTCCCAATACTGCATGTAGGCATCGACAAAAGCCCGCGCCTTGGGAAAGTCGCCTTCGCTCTGCCACGGATCTTCGAGAAACGGCAGAAGGTCGGCCGAAGACTCCTCGACATCGTCCGCCAAGCAAAGCAGCGCATGGTCGATATCGGTGAAGTACTGGTAGAACGTCGCCGGAGATGCATCGATCTCACGGGTGATGTCGACCAGCTTCAGATCGAATGGCCCGTCGCGAGCCAGCAGATCACGCGTGGCATCAAGCAGACGACGCCGCGTCGCCATCGCCCGCCTACCAATGGGTCTACCATCGGTTGCAACCGTGGTTTCGTCAGAATTACTTTCGGCGGACACAGCTATGCACCGTAGACGGGAGCGGGGCTTGGACCACTGTTGACTAGGTCCGAGATGATGGAACCGATCTCATCGGGTTTCCAACGGGCCCCTTTGTCGAACGCGGCTCCATGCTGCCAACCATCAGCCACGGAGATCTTGCCCCCTTCGGTTTCGAACATCCGGCCCGACACGTTGCACGCACCAGAACCAAGCCAGACGACCAACGGGCTGACATTCGCCGGGTCCATGGCATCAAAACCGAACTCCGGTTTGCGCATCATCTCGGCAAAGGCCTCTTCGGTCATCCGACTCCGAGCCGCAGGGGCGATGCCATTGGCCAGCACCCCGTAACGGCCGAGCTCAGCCGCCGCCACCGTGGTGAACGAGGCAATCCCTGCTTTGGCTGCGGAATAGTTGGCCTGAGAGACGGCACCGAAGAGTCCGGCGCCGGACGATGTGTTGACAATTCGGCCATCGATTTGTGTGCCCGCCTTGCTCATCTCCCGCCAGTAGCCAACGGCGTGCCGAACGGGGCAGAACATGCCCCGGAGGTGGACGCGTATGACCGCGTCCCACTCCTCAATCGACATATTGACAATCATTCGATCGCGCACGATCCCGGCATTGCACACCAGCGTGTCAAGGCGACCCCACGTCTCGATCGCTTGCTCAATCATGTGACCCGCAGCATCCCAATCGGCAACATCATCGCTATTGGTGGCGGCCATCCCACCAGCGGCAACAATCTCATCAACCACCTCTTGTGCCGGTGATCGATCCTTACCCTCGCCCTCAAGGCTGGCACCGACGTCATTCACGATGACCTTGGCGCCCTCCGCCGCGAATGCGAGGGCGTGAGCCCGCCCAAGTCCACGGCCTGCACCGGTGACAATGACGACTCGCTCGTCGCAGATTCCCATACTCATGACCTCTCGTCAGATAACAGTGGGTTCGTCAAGGTGGCAGCCACCTTCACTGCATGGTGATCGGATGAACCAAATGTGTTGTCGAGCACAATCGCTCGTTTCCAGTAGCGCTGGATGTGCACTTCCCAGGTGAATCCCATTCCCCCGTGCACTTGAATCCCGGTTCGTCCACCAAAGATTGCGGCATCGCCCGCCATGACCTTGGCCCCCCCCACACCCCGCGTC
>JABIQM010000062.1 GCA_018699415.1 Acidimicrobiaceae bacterium | reverse complement strand
GCGCCGCATGCCTCTACGCTTGTTCCCGAGCCGGTTTCAACCGGCCGCGCCCGTGTAGCTCAGTTGGTAGAGCAGCTGTCTTGTAAACAGCAGGTCGCAGGTTCAACTCCTGTCGCGGGCTCTTAAAATCCGAGCATCGTGGGCTACACGGCCTGCGGGTACAGGACGGCCTGCGGGTACAGGGATGCCAAGGTTTCGCTTGGGGTCGTGGACTCGACCGCCAACGTATTTTTCTAGTCATAACGAGCGAGGCCGGAGCGACGCTCTCGGCACGACCCCGTGCAGTTAGCTGAAGATAGCGGGGGTCAGCCAGAAACGGCCCAAAAGGGCCGCCACCTGCTCACGCGTCGCATGCTCGCTCGGCGAGTACGTAGTACTCGACGTGCCCATCACGACACCCAAACCATGCAGACAACCAATGTCATCAGCCGCATACGAAGACGGATCCACATCGATAAACGACGACACCCCACCAGAACAAGACGGATCGATGACCAGCCGGTACATGCGGGCCAACAACGCCGCTACCTGCTCACGCGTCACATACTCGTTCGGCGAATACGTAGTACTCGACGTGCCGGTCGTGATACCCAGACCATAAATACAGTCGATGGCGTCAACGGCATACGAAGACGGATCCACATCGATAAACGGCGAAGCCGCAACCGGACAACTTCGATGAATGTCCTCGAAATACCAGATGTTGTCGTTCAGGTCACCTGCGAAAGCAAACCGGCCGTCGGGCAGCATGGTGGCACCAATGCTGTACGGGTCGATCTCGAAATCGGGATCGAATTCTGGGGCGAGAATCTGTTCAATCGAAAAAGCGTCGTCGGTCTGCCAAGTGCCGTCAGGCATCTTTTCGGTAATCGCATACCAGTAGTTGTCAGTCCCATAGGAGTACCAGACGAAGACCGGACGCCCATCGGCGGTCAACTCCAGTTGGAGCGGGGCATATTCGGCGTAGGCGAGCTGTGTGGCCTCGGGACGGTGCTCGGGGTTCTCCACGATCCATGCGTCGTCAACGAGATTGAGCACCGTGAACGACGAATATTCCGACTGAGCGATGAGTAACGGATTCCCCATCAGGTCGATCACCCCATCGAATGCAATGTACAAATCTTGACTGCCAGCGTTGTAGATCTCTGAATCTGTCCATGACTCTCCCGACCGTGTTGCCCAGCGGATAGCTCCGGCCGCGTAATCCAAATATGCGATTGCGGGCGAACCCTCAACATCGAGCAGGACCGACTGCCAGCCGAGATAATCGTCCTCGCCGTCGTCGGCGCCGTCGTTATCGACCATCACGGCCGTCCAGTCGCCATCATCACCACGTTCGGCGTACCACAGTTCGGTATAGCTTTCCTTGTTGTAGGTGATCGCTGGCCGGCCATTGATAAGGGCGAGGTCTACGCTGTAAAACTCTTCGCCGTCGGTGTCGATGGTCTCGAACGTCCAAGTCCCGTCACTCACCCGGTGACCGAAGACAACCACGTTCCCGTCGAACGGGGGATCAGGGTCGGTAGCCGTGAACGCAACCATCAACTCTCCGTCGACCACAAGTGCCGAGACAAAGTTCTCGATGTCTTCCCATTCCCCACTGATCCCGTCGGTGACCAGCGAGTCGTCCCATGTGCCGTCGATCTGACGCTCGATGATTCGGAGATCAGAATCTGGGCCATCGGAATACAGGACAACCGGTTGCCCATTGATCACCACCACTTCAGCCGACTCGGTGTCCCCCGCCATCGGGCCGACAGTATCGCTGTCGAACATGGTCAGTTGCTCCGGGGCCATACGCACCGCGGCCCTACGGGCCCGAATCGAGAATGTGGCTGCACCTGCATCAGACGCGACGCGAATATGGACAGTTTCGCCTGCACTGAGGTCGACGATGTGACCGTTACCATTGGTGGTCGCACAACTGAAGGTGTTGGAATCGGCCAGAGTTCCACCTCGATGAACCGAACTATGAAGTTCCGTCTCACTGGTGACCTCTATGAACCAACTGGCCGCCTCCTGCGCAGTAAACTGAAGCCAGGTGCTCGCCGGGAAAAGGGTCCCCGTGCCACAGTCGGTCGACTCGCCGACCTCAGAAGTGAAGGTGTCGGACAAACTACGGCCAATCACTGAGGTGCCCTCGGGAGCAGGAACCGGGAGTGTGCTCGCCTGAGCAAATCCGTCCGCCGTCTCCAAGACCTCCACCACCCCGATCCACCCATTGCCCAAGGTGTAGTTGGCTAACATCTCCAAACGAATCGTCACCGTTTCACCAGCCGTCATCGTTCGGACGGCCACGTCTTCATCACTGTCGTAGGCATTGCTCGACTCTGCAGGGCAGTCACTTGCCGTGTCATCACCCGAGCCATAAAGACGCATTACCGCATCAGCGGTCTGATCGGCAGTGTAAAAGAGGAAGTCGCCGGCATTCGGTGCCGTGAAAGTGAACCAGATGGCGCCCCCCTCATCACATGGAGTCTCACCGGCATCCGTCGACGCAATTGTTGACCAGGGCGCTTCCACCCCAACAACAAGCGGCGTCGGGTTATCCACCGAGTCGTTCACCGGCGCAGCAGCCAGTGCCAGACCCATCGACACGAGTCCTGTGACTCCAACGGCAACGGCAACCACTGCGAACAATCGTCTGATACTCATTTTGTCCTCACGAAAATCTCAGAATTTAACACGCCACGTTTTACTAGATAAAAATCTGCTGAGCACAGATCAGATCTCTTTTGGCCGTTCACAGACGAAATCTCCAGAAGACCTGACTGGGTGAACTGTGCCCTACCCACTAGCCAACAGTCCCGCCAGCAAGCCGCAAAGCTAGGACAATTTCTTCAATCAAGACGTTTGCCAGGGCTGCTACAGCAACTGGCATGGCTCTACACAGCGACCCACTTCACCGAAGGCTCAGGTCGTCTCCCTCTCCCATGGGTCGCCGCGCGTTTGCTGAGACCCATTCGCCACAACAACCAACCCAACGCGGCAAACGAACCTTCGCTTCTCTCGCGTCACGCCTCGATCCGTCGGTCCATCCATGCGGCGTTGTTCCTGCGTGAGCGAGAACCGAGAACTAAGTCGTCCGACTCATACAACAACCGAGTTCGTCAGTTAGAGCAAAATGGAATTAACTGTTGACTCAACTTTGGAGGGAGAGTTGACTCAACTTTAGAGGGAGATACGAATACAGATAGATACGAACCGAACAAGGCTTGCCGCCATTGTCGGCATCGCCGCACTGCTAGGCGGAATCACGATGGCTGCGGCGACGGGTGCCTTTGGCGATGTCGATGAGGACGCGTT
>JABIQM010000174.1 GCA_018699415.1 Acidimicrobiaceae bacterium | reverse complement strand
GCTCAAACTCGTGCGTAAGTTCCAGGGCCGAGGCAAGCATGTGATCGTGAGTGCGATGCGATCGTTTCATGGCCGGACGCTGATGGCACTGGCCGCGACCGGTCAGCCCGAAAAGCATGAGCCGTTCCAACCGATGCCGGAAGGGTTCCGGCACGTGGTCTGGAACGATCCAGCGGAGCTCGAAAAACTCCTGACCGAGGATGTCGGCGGTGTGATCCTCGAGTCGGTGCAAGGTGAAGGTGGTGTGAACCCCGCCGATGTCTCCTACCTACGAGCCGTTGCCGACATGTGCCGCGAGCGCGGCATTCTGGTCGTGTTCGACGAGGTTCAGACCGGTTTCGGCCGCACTGGTGACTGGTTCGGGTTCCAGCACGCCAGTATCCAACCCGACATCGTCACCATCGCCAAAGGGGTGGCCAACGGCATGCCGGTCGGTGCAATGTGGGCTCGCGACGAGGTCGCTGCTGCCTTCGGCCCCGGTGATCACGGCTCGACCTATGCTGGCCAGCCTCTGGCCCTTTCCGCCGCTCGTGCCACCCTGGCTGAGTTGGAAGCGATGGACGCTCCCCGTGTCGCCCGTCAAAGGGAGAGCGTGATCAGAGAGTTGCTGCTCAACGTGAAGGGCATCGACCATGTTCGCGGTCGAGGTCTCCTACTCGGCATCGAGATCAAACCGGAGGCGCTCAACGGCCGTACCGCTGGTGAGATCGCCCGCGTATGTCTCGACCGGGGCCTCATTCTCAACGGCGTCACTGCAACGGCGTTGCGGGTTGCGCCTCCATTCATTGTCACCAATGACCAACTAGTCGAGGGCGCCGGCATCATCGCCGACGTGATCGCGGAAGGTGCCTGATGCGTCATATTCTTGAAATCAACGATCTCTCGTCAAGCGAACTCAACCGCGTGCTCGATCTGGCGGCCACGCCAGATCCTGCTCGTGTTCTCACCGGTCAAGGGATGGCACTGATTTTTGAGAAACCGTCAGCGCGCACGCGCAACTCCATGGAGATGGCTGTCGTGCAGCTTGGTGGGCACCCGATTTATATCGCGGCGAGCGAAATTGGCCTCGACACGCGGGAGTCGGTGGAGGACGTCACCAACACGATGGCCGGTTTCCATGCCGTCATCGGTGCCCGCGTGTTCGAACACTCGACCGTTGAACGGATGGCGGCAGTCAATCGGGTGCCGGTCATCAACCTGTTGAGCGATCAGAGTCATCCCATGCAGGCGCTTGCTGATCTGCTCACCATGCGTCGTGAGTTCGGCGATCTGGCTGGTCGTACTGTCGCCTATGTGGGCGACGCAAACAATGTCGCCCGCAGCCTGGCGCTCGGAGCCGGCCTCGCCGGCATGAACTTTCATATCTCGTCACCGCCGGGCTACCGCTTCGCTGATGCTGATCTTGATCATGTCCGTTTGACCAGCCTTGAGCCGACGATTTTTGATCGTCCTGAGGATGCTATTGCCGGAGCGGATGCCGTCTACACCGACACCTGGACCTCCATGGGGCAAGAAGCAGAGTCGGAGCAGCGTCGTCGAGACTTTGAGGGCTTCACCGTGGATGAGCGACTCATGGGATTTGCTCAGGCCGAAGCGATATTCCTTCACTGTCTGCCCGCTCACCGCGGCGAGGAAGCCACAGACAAGGTCCTGGATGGTCCGCGCAGTCGGATCTGGGCCCAGGCCGCCAATCGAATGCACGCGGCTCGAGGCTTGCTCTCCTGGCTGATCAACGAAGCGCAGGAATAGTCCGATGACAAAAGCGCACCGCCAGCACCGTGTTTCGGGAATTCTTGAGGAGCACACGGTCACCAGCCAGGCTCAAGTCGTGGAATTTCTCGAGGCGAAGGGCATCACTGCCACCCAAGCCACCGTGTCTCGAGATCTCGACGAACTCGGCGCCATCAAGGTGCGGATTTCGGGCGGCGAGACCATCTACGCCATCCCCGAATTGCCTATCGACCGGGTTGCTCCGGAGGACCATCTTCGCCGTGTGCTTGGCGACTGGATGGCTGACGTCGTGTATTCGGGAAACCTTGTTGTCCTGCGAACGCCACCAGGATCTGCCCATGTTGTCGCTTCTGCGCTTGATCGGGCCGGGATGAGCGAAATCCTGGGTACCGTCGCCGGCGACGACACGATGATCGTCGTAGCTGCCGAAGAGGTCGGCGGCAAGAAACTGGCAGCTCGCCTTCGTGAGCTTGCCGGTATGGAATCGTGAAGGAACACGTGACATGAAGGTCGTACTCGCGTACTCAGGCGGTCTCGATACCTCGATCATTCTCCGATGGTTGCAGGACACCTATGACGCCGAGGTCATCACATTCACAGCTGATCTCGGCCAGGGCGAAGAGGTTGAGCCTGCCCGCGACAAGGCGCGAGAGATGGGTGTGCCAGAGAGCGACATCCACATCGAGGACGTGCGCGAAGAGTTCGTGCGCGATTTCGTTTACCCAATGTTTCGAGCAAACACGATCTATGAGGGCGAGTATCTGCTCGGTACCTCAATTGCCCGTCCGCTCATCGCCAAGCGCCTGGTGGAGATCGCTGCGGAGCACGGTGCCGATGCCATCAGCCACGGCGCCACGGGCAAGGGCAACGATCAGGTTCGCTTCGAGCTCGGCGCGTACGCTCTGGCGCCCGACATCAGGATCATCGCTCCATGGCGAGAGTGGGATCTGGGTTCTCGCGAATCGCTGATGAACTATGCCGCCGAGCACAATATCCCGATCGAGATGAAGCGGGGCAAGAAGTCGCCGTTCTCGATGGACGCCAACCTGCTCCACATCTCGTTTGAGGGTGGCCCGCTGGAAGACCCGTTCACTGAGCCCCCGTCAGAAATGTGGCGCTGGTCGGTGAGTCCGGAGATGGCTCCTAACGAGGCCACCTATCTTGACCTCACATACGACAAGGGCGACATCGTCGCTATCGATGGCGCACCCATGTCGCCGGCCGAGGTGCTCACGGAACTCAATAGGGTTGGCGGCGCCAATGGTGTCGGACGCCTCGACATTGTTGAGAACCGCTTCGTCGGTATGAAGAGCCGCGGCGCCTACGAGACGCCCGGCGGAACGATCATGCTGCGCGGCCATCGCGCTATCGAGTCGATCACTCTTGACCGTGAAGTCGCGCACCTCAAGGATTCGCTGATGCCAAAGTACGCCGAGCTGATCTACAACGGATTCTGGTGGAGCCCTGAGCGTGAGATGCTCCAGGTAGCCATCGATCACAGCCAGCAGTACGTCAACGGCGATGTACGAGTGCGTCTCTACAAGGGCAACGTGGACATCGTCGGCCGAAGGAGTGACGATTCGCTGTTCGACGAGAAGATCGCCACCTTCGAAGAGGACGATGGCGCCTACAATCAGGCTGACGCAGAGGGCTTCATCAAGCTCAATGCTTTGCGGCTTCGTAACCTCGCCCGCAAGCGGGGAAGCTCGTGAGCTCAACGCTGTGGCACGGCCGTTTTGAGGGTGGGCCGTCAGAGGCGCTTCAGGCGCTGAACGACTCACTTCCCTTCGACCGACGCATGTTCCGCGAGGACATTGCTGGCTCGCGGGCCCACGTCGGCATGCTGTGCGATGTTGGGCTGCTCACTGACGCCGAACGACACGGCGTAGTGGCAGCGCTTGACACTGTCGAACAAGAGATTGAGAACGAGACGTTCGAGTTCGCTGTCAACGACGAGGACATCCACACCGCAGTGGAACGTCGGGTCACTGAACTTGAACCGGCAGGTGCCAAGATGCACACCGGGCGCAGCCGAAACGACCAGGTCGCGACCGATGTGCGGCTCTGGACCCGTGGTGCCATCGACGAGGTCAGCCAGTTGATCGTTCGTCTCCAGCGCACGTTGCTGGCGTGTGCCGAGGCCGCTGGCGATGCCTATCTTCCTGGCTACACACACCTCCAACAGGCGCAGCCGGTAGCGCTGTCGCATCACCTCCTCGCTCATGGCTGGGCGCTTGCCCGCGATCTCGATCGGCTGGCTGATGCCCGTCGTCGTGTCGACATCTCCGTTCTTGGCGCCGGTGCACTTGCCGGTTCCTCACTGCCGCTCGATCCGGAGAAAACAGCCGAGTATCTCGGGATCGCTGGCGTCTTCGAAAACAGCCTTGACGGCGTCAGTGATCGTGACTTTGTTGCTGAGACTCTCTTCGCGCTCGCGCTGCTTGGTGTACATCTCAGCCGCGTCGGTGAAGAACTCATTCTGTGGGCATCCTCGGAGTTTGCATTCGTAGAACTCGACGATGGTTTCTCGACCGGTTCATCGATGATGCCGCAGAAGAAGAATCCTGACATTGCTGAGCTTGCCCGTGGCAAGGCCGGTCGTCTCATCGGCCATCTCACTGGCTTCCTCACAACGCTGAAGGGCCTTCCCCTCACATACAACAAAGACATGCAGGAAGACAAGGAGCCGCTGTTTGATGCCGTCGATACCGTACGGCTTACTCTGCTTGCCCTTGACGGGATGATCTCGACCATCCACTTCCGGACCGAGCGCATGGCTGAGGCCGCATCGTCGCCCTATGCTGCGGCCACTGATCTTGCCGAATGGCTCGTCGCCAACGGAATGCCGTTCCGGCAGGCGCATGCCGTCGTGGGGGAGAAGGTGCGAAAGGCGCTCGCAGGAGAAGGCTCGCTGAGCGATCTCGTGGCCGCTGACGATCAACTCGGCCCTGAGGCCGCAGCCCTACTCGAACCGGGCGTCTCGGTCACGCGTCGCACCACTCGCGGTGGCGGCTCGCCCGCAGCCGTCGCCGACCAGATCATACGGTTCCGCGCTCGCCTCGACGGATGAGTCCCCGGCCCGAGCTCCTCACCGCTGAATCCGAGCACCTTGTTGCGTCGGACCGCGTGGGTGATGCCTGGTCGGTGATCGCCCCCGTCGACAATCCTAAGCTCCGATACGAACGGGACCGAATGCGGGTGCTTATCGCCGAACGCCCATTGCCGCTTGATCGAACAGAGCGACCCGGGCACCTCACCGGCAGCGCGCTGGTCGTGCACGCTGACTTGCAACGTACGTTGGTCCTTTTCCACACGAAGCTGCAGATTTGGGTGCAGCCCGGGGGTCATGCCGATGGTGATGCCAACCTTCCCGCAGTGGCCCTGAGAGAAGCCACGGAGGAGACCGGAATCCTGGGCATGAGCGTATGGCCAGTGGCCGTAGACCTCGACATTCACGAGGTCCGGCCTCCACAGGAGGACGCTCATCTCCATTATGACGTACGGTTCGTTGTTCTTGCCCCGGAAGGTGCTGAGATGGATGCCAACCATGAGTCCCAGGCCCAGCGTTGGGTCAGGCCGACAGAACTTCTTGCGCTTGGTGCCGACCCAGGACTCCAACGCCTTTCGATGAATGGTCTCGCCCTCGCCCGCTGCCTCGTTGGCTAGTGGCCGCGGTGATCTACCTCTGGTTCGGACAGGAACCCGACCTGGCTGTCGGAACTAGATGTCCTTGGGGACATGGCAGGACTCCATGTCGTTGACATTTGCGAGGCCATCCATCCGAGCCGTGTAGAAACCTCCGGCGACTCGTTCAGACACGAGAAATGCCAGTTCTCTGTCTGGAGTATCAGCCGTCGCCTCGGTCAGCCGAGTCACGTGAGCCTCGCGGTCAGCAATGTAGGCATCCCAATCCTCGAACCACCGGTTGATTCGGCCAAGGTCATCGGCATCGGTGACTAAAGGGAGAAGAGCGCGGAGTTCGCTAACCATGGTGATCGTGAGGTCTGTTCCGGTGCGAACTACCAGACCATGACTCTGCGCCGACTCGGCCTCGTGACCAGGTGGAAGCTGATCGATCTCGGCTTGGATCGGCGTACACACGTGTTCGGCAGCTTCGGCGAACGACGGGTCGGCGAAGCGGTCCGGGTTCTCGCGGGGCGCGCCCAGATAGATCCATCCCCAAAAGCTGACCATGATGATGACAAGGAGACCGAGTGCGAGTCGACCCGGTGTCCAGTAGTGACTATTCATCCGGGGGTTCCTCGGTTGTTGTTGTGGTCGGTGGCGGTGGTGGCTCAGGTTCGACAAAGATCGTGACGATTGCGAGCTCTTCGCCCTCGGCCTCGGCCTCGGGACTCTGCGACCAAACCGCACCGATCACTGGAGTAGCCCCACCATCAGGGTCAGCCAGGAACTCGACGGCAACGCCAAATCCCGCAGTAGCGAGGACTCCCTTGGCGTCGGCCTCGGTGAGTCCGACGACGTCCGGGATCGGAAACAACTCCGGCTCGATGGCTACTTCCACGATGATCGGTGTGCCACCTGGCACCAATGACCCGGCTGCCGGCGACTGAAAGAAGATCGTTCCCGGTTCATGGTTCCACGTCGCGACGTCGACGCCTTCGATGCTGAATACGCCTTCTTCGAGAAGTAGAAGGGTCTCCTCATCGAGCTTGCGTCCTACCAGGTTGGGGACCATAGCCTCTTCGGGAATCTCCGGCAGCGTCGTGGTGGTAGAACTTGCCGGGGGAGTGGGAAACTCCATCACAGGCTGGCCTTGCATAGCTGCGGTCATCAGCTCGTGCCAGATCAATGCAGGGAACGTGCCGCCTTGCACCTTCTCGCCGTAGAACTCGGTGAGCATCGGTCGCTGTTCCTGTGGATAGCCGACCCATATTGCTGCTGCGCGCTGCGCCGTGAAGCCCGCGAAAGTGGCGTCAGCGTTGTTCTGCGCAGTGCCGGTTTTGCCCGCGGCCGGCCAGTCATCGAGCGCAGCACGAGTGCCCGTGCCGTAGCTGACGGCCGTACTGAGCGCCCAGGTCAGCTGGGCAGCCACGGTGGCGTTCAGCACGCTCGAGCTCTCGAGTGCGTGCTCGTAAAGTGGGGTGCCGTCGTTGTTGATGACCTGGGTGACGTACACCGGATTGACTCGGGTTCCTTGACGGGCGAACGTTGAGAAAACCGTGGCGAGCTCGAGCATGTTGACGTTCTCGGTGCCCAGGATTGCGGCACACACCGGCTGGATTCGGCCTTCGCCGATGCCGAGCTTTTCGGCCATATCTACGAATCGAGCGGGACTAATGTCGATCATGACCTGGGCGAACACAGTGTTGCGCGAGTAGGTAGTGGCGGCGGCGATCGTGCTATCGCCATCGGTTCCGCCACGGACGGTCCATGTTGGACCACAGACCTTCTCGACGACGAGTGGGCTGGTGGCGTCGTAGACCCTGGTGATGGGAATGCCGAGTGATAGGGCGGCGGCCAGGCCGATCGGCTTCATCGACGAACCGGCCTGCCGGCCTGAGCCGCTGGCCAGATTGAACTTGGCGTCATCGTCATTACCAAAGAAATCACGTCCGCCGACCATTGCCAAGATGTGTCCGTTGTCCGCTGCAGTCGTTCCGATGATGACCGCTGCTGCGTCAGGGTTGGGTGTGCCGTCGTCGAGGAACTGCGGGAGTACACGCTCGACCCCCGCTTCAGCCTCAGCCTGTAGTTCGAGATCAATTGTGGTGTGAATGTCTAAGCCGCCCTCGAACAACAGGCGGGCTCGGTCCTCACGGGTGGGGCCAAACTCAGGATTGCCGAGGAACCACTGCCTCACGTCCTCGACAAAGTGAGCGGCCGGGTACTCCTCTTCGAGGATGGATACGTCCTCGACGAGGTCGATCGGTTCGAGCAGCGCTGCGGCGTAGTCGTCCTCGGTGATGTATTCATTGGCGTACATCCGCAAGAGAACGAGGTCGCGTCGATTTCGAGCGGCGTCATAGTTGCTGTGCGGGTCGAACCTTGACGGCGCTTGGATGAGACCGGCGATCGTGGCGACCTCGACGATCGTGAGCTCCTCCACCTTGAGACATTCGCGGTCATCCTCATCTGCGGCGGAGGCCTGACGGGCGCAGCTTGGAGGTCCAAAGTACTCGCGTGCAGCGGCCTCGACTCCATACGCACCGTTGCCGAAGTACACCCAGTTGAGGTAGCGCTCAAGGATGAATTCTTTGGTGTAGCGCTGCTCAAAGCGGCGGGCCATGAAGATCTCTTCGATCTTGCGGCCGGCAGTTTGCTCCGAGCGATCAAGAAAGACGTTACCCACGTACTGCTGGGTGATGGTGGAACCGCCCTGGCTCACGCCTCCGGCACCGACGTTGGAGCGAGCGGCACGCAGGATGGCCTTGAGGTCGACGCCCGCGTGGTCCCAGAAACGTTCGTCCTCAATGGCGACAACAGCGTTGTACATCAGTTCAGGGATCTGATCGAATGTGATGTCTTGGCGGCTCTGCTCGCCCCGCAGTTCTGTGATCAGGGTGCCGTTGCGGTCGTACACTCGCGACGACTGTGCAGTCTCAAGCGCACTAACAGAGAAGTCCTCACCGAAGAGAGTGTCGAAGTCTTTGGTTTCCACTGAGCAGGCAGTAGCCACGAGGAGCGCGACCAAGAGCGCGACAAGGGGACGACGGAAACGACGCATGCCGCTATTCTGACGGCAATTGCGCCCCGAACCACTGCACCCTCGCATATCGTCGTATCTGTGATTCTTGATGACCTGAAAGCTCGTGGCCTGATACAGGACCACACGGACGAGGTGGCGCTGCGTGCCAGGTTGAGTAATGGTCCGATCACGGTCTATTGCGGTTTCGATCCGACAGCCGACAGTTTGCATGTTGGAAACCTGGTGCCCTTACTACTCTTGCGCCGTTTTCAGGATCATGGCCACCGGCCGATCGCCCTCGCTGGCGGTGCTACGGGGATGATTGGCGACCCGTCGGGCCGCTCCGAGGAGCGGAATCTTCTCGACGACACGACGATTGATCGAAACCTTGAGGTGATCAAGGTTCAATTGGGCTCCCTGCTCGATATCGGTGGCGTCGCAAGGATGGTCGACAACCGCGACTGGATGGTCAATAAGACGGCCCTAGAGTTCCTCCGCGACGTTGGCAAACTCATCACCATCAACACCATGCTGGCGAAGGAGTCGATCAGGACGCGTCTCGAAGGCGAGCACGGCATTTCGTACACCGAGTTCTCGTACATGCTCCTCCAGGCCAACGACTTCGTTGAACTCTTCGATGGCTACGGATGTGAGATGCAGGTCGGCGGGTCCGATCAGTGGGGCAATATCACCGCGGGCATAGACATGGTGCGACGCAGATTCAGTACGCCGGCCTTCGGCCTCACTGTTCCGCTGATTACGCGCGCAGATGGTGCAAAGTTCGGCAAGAGCGCCGAGGGTGCCGTCTACTTGAGCCCCACGAGAACTCTCCCGTACGAGTTCCACCAGTACTTCTTGCGGACCGATGATCGTGATGCGGAGCGCTTCTTGCTTCAACTCACACTGCTCTCGGTCCGAGAGGTGGCGGCCATCATGAGTGCCCACAACGATGCCCCCGAGCAACGACATGCGCAGTCGGCTCTCGCCGATGGCGTGACCGAGTTGATTCACGGACCAGGTGAAGTCCGAAAAGCCAAGCTGGCAGCGGGTGCGTTGTTCGGCGGAGGCCATCTCGATGCTGAAGGATTAGACGCACTCCGCGGCATCGTCCCGGAGACAGCCGTGGAAAGTTCTTTAGTCGCTGGAACGGATGCGGTTGTGGACCTTTTGATCGCCACCGGGGTCTGTAGCTCCAAGGGTGATGCCCGTCGCACGATCGAGCAAGGCGGAATCCGAGTCAACGGCGAGCGAGTCGGCTCCGTAGACGAGAGTTTTTCGTTCATTGACGGGAGATTCGCGTTGGTGCAACGCGGCAAAAAACAGCGTCATCTAGCGGTAGTGGGCGCGTGAGTCGAGAAATCTCACCAAAATCGAAGAATATCCGCTAGATCGGGTGGGACTCGCTTGCTAGAGCGCTAACTTCTTCCGGGCTGCAACGCCGAACAATTACGTTCGGAGGGAATCTGGAGCGTCAGGGTTGAACTTCCCTGGTGGTCACGATAACGTAGCGATTCGCTCCAATCGGGTGCCAATAGGTATTCGTCGGAGTTTGCAAATGGCACCAACTTTCCGCCCAGCGGTCAGTGTGCCCGGCACTGCGGTGCTGATTGCTCCTTGAAAACGGAAGAGACGGACGCAAAAGCGAGTGC
>JABIQM010000063.1 GCA_018699415.1 Acidimicrobiaceae bacterium | reverse complement strand
CGACCCAGGACCAGATCACGCGGGCGTGGAGTTCGCTGGTCACCACGATGGAAGGGGCCCCGGAGATGGCATCCACCGCAATTCGGATCTGTGGCGGACGTTCGATGCTGCGACCGAGCTACATCGAGCAGGCGTATCGCGACTCCCGCTGCGGAGCAACAATGCTTCCGTGGAGCGTTGAAGTTTGTCTTGAGCGCCTCGGTTGCGTCCGCCTCTTCGATGAGGATTGAGCGCGAATCGCAGCGTGTTGCCGGCCGAATAGTTGGGCCGCGGGAGTGGATCCTGTCGATCTACGGCAACTTTGTCCGGGAGTTTGGCGGATGGATCGCGGTCGCGGATCTTCTCGAACTTCTCGAGACGTTTGGGAGCGCGCCAACTGCGAGCCGGGCTGCAATCTCGCGAATGAAGCGTAACAACGAACTCCAGTCTGAGAGCAGAGACGGAAGGAGCGGCTACTCGCTTACCGCAGCAGCGGAGGAGTGGTTTCGCGATGGGTCTGAACGGATTTTGAGGCCAACGCCCGCGCCCGAGACGACCTCCTGGGCCTTGGCCTCGTTCTCGGTACCTGAGCGAGATCGCAGTTCGCGCTACAAGATACGAGCGCGTTTGAAAGGACTCGGTTTTGGGCAGGTCTCCGCAGGTCTGATGATTGTTCCTGTTGCCGTGTTCGGTGAGGCCCAGCGCGCTCTGGTCCGATCCGGACTCGATGAGTACGTCGTGCTCTGGGAGGCCGAACATCGCGGCTTCGGGCCGGCATCGACCGTGGTTTCGGACGCGTGGGACCTGCCGGCAATCCGCTCATCCTTCGACGAGTACCGCCGCATTGCGTCGGATCTCACCAGCAGGCCAGCACCAACCAGCGCCCGGCAGTCGTTCATCGATTACATGGCGGCGATGCACGCGTGGCGTGAACTTCCCTTTCTTGACCCGGGGCTCCCCACCAGTCTCTTGCCCGATGACTGGCCCGCCGCAGAAGCGCTCCGGTTGTTCGTCGAGATCTCCGAACGGCTGCGGGCCCCCGCTTGGCGTTACGCCATTACGGTGATGACGGCGGAGGAGTGAACGAACTGTGAACCAACCGATTGCATGGATCGAAGCCGGTGGCGGTCCGCCCGTCATCTTCCTGCACGGGGTGGGCGGTAGCTGCACCGCCTGGGGGCCGCAGCTACGCGGCCTCAGCGATCGCTTCCGATGCATTGCCTGGGACATGCCCGGGTATGGAGATTCTGAGTTGCTCGAACCACTGACGTTCGAAGGGATTGCTGATCGGCTGGTCGGTCTGCTCGACACACTCGCCATTCAACGCGCTGACCTTGTCGGACTGTCGTTCGGTGGAATGCACGCGATGCATACGGCCCTGCGTCACCCCGAGCGGGTGAACCGGCTGGTCCTCGCCGACACAAGTCCGAGGTTCGGGGCCAACGGCACCACGGCAGCCGAATGGACTGCCGCACGGATGGAGCCGCTTGAGCGGGGCGAGACGCTGGCCGATGTGGCAGAGAGGGTCATCGATGCAATTACGTCGGTGACGCTCACCGGACAGATTCGTGACGAGGTCGTTGGGGCCTATGGCCGTATTCCAGTAGATGGGTTTCGCTCTTCGCTGCGATGCTTGCCGACACATGATGTTCTTGACCAACTCGACGCCATCACCCACCCGACGCGGGTCATCGTTGGGGAACTCGACAAGGAAACACCGATCGCCTACTCCCAATCGATCGTTGATGGCATTCCCCACAGCGATCTCCGCATACTTGACGGCGTCGGCCATCTGTCGCCGTCGGAAGCTCCAGACCGGTTCAACGCGCTTGTCGCCGAGTTCCTGTCTGCTCACTGACAAGTCCAGTCTGCTCACTGAAAAGTAAGGAAGCACACCATGCACGACCAGGTAGCCGAGTGGCGATGGATAGAGCGCTATGCCGAACAGTTCAAGGCTTGCAACCTGCAGCCGGGCGAGGTTGTGGTCCTTCTGTCTGAGGCGTCGAGCAAGAAGCAGATCGTCGAGACCGCCCGTGTCGCGCTCGAGATGCTGGGAGCCGCCGTCGCCGACGTCCGAATGCCGACCCCATCGAACCCGGGGCCCGTTCCGATCCGGTCTACGGGTGCATCCCAAGCATTAGCCGGACATCGAGCGGCCATCGCCGCGTGTGCGGCAGCCGACTTCGTCGTCGACTGCACCGTTGAGGGCCTGCTTCATGCAGTTGAGCGCGGAGCGATCCTGGAGGGCGGCGCCCGCGTGTTGATGATCTCAGCGGAGCATCCGGAAAACTGTGAACGCTGGCCCCATGACCCTTCGTTGAAGGAGCGGGTCGATCGGGGAGCCATCTTGCTCAAGGCCGCTGAGGTCATGACCATTACCAGTGCCGCCGGCGCCGATCTCCGAGTCGACCTTCAAGGCGCCGTTCGCGCCGGATCGTTCGGCTGGTGCACCGAACCCGGCAGCATCGCTCACTGGCCGGGCGGGCTCGTACTTGCGTTCCCCGCGGCGAGAACGGTCAACGGCACCGTGGTGTTGGCCCCCGGCGACATCAATTTGACGTTCAAGGAATACATCCGAGAGCCGATCACGTTGACGCTCGCAGACGACTATGTGACCGATATCGCCGGTGATGGCCATGATGCTGAACTGATGCGCTCCTATCTCGCCTCGTTCGAGGAGACCGATGCCTACGCCATCAGCCACATTGGTTGGGGCATGAATACCGGCGCCCGCTGGGACTCGCTCGCCATGTGGGACAAATCCCAGCACAACGGCACGGAGCTTCGTGCGTTCGCCGGGAACGTGGTGTTTTCCACGGGAGCCAACGAGACCGCGGGACGGTTCTGTCGCGGCCATTTCGACCTGCCGATGCGTAATTGCACGGTTGCACTCGATGGTGACGTGGTTGTCGACGCCGGAGCTTTGCGCTCGGACCTGGCCTAGTGCACCCCGCGTCTTTGCTTTCTCGTCGGATCCGGCTCCGACACATGATTGTGGCCACCACAGTGGCCCATCATGGATCTGTTCGCGAGGCCAGCGAGGTGCTGCATCTCACCCAACCGGCGGCGTCGAGATCGCTCGCCGAACTGGAAGACATTTTGGGACTGAAGCTCTTTGAGCGTGGACCCAAGGGCATGACCCTTACCGATGCAGGAGCAGCGCTTATCGCTCACATGCACGTGGTGGTGTCCGAGGTCGGTTCGTTGACCCGTCACGCAGAAGAGATCGTGAACGGCGGTCGAGGAAAGGTCCGCGTCGGCACCCTCCTT
>JABIQM010000294.1 GCA_018699415.1 Acidimicrobiaceae bacterium | reverse complement strand
GTCGCGGTACCGATCGAGCGCGTCGTTGTCGATGCGGCCGGGTTCGGGTTCGACGCGCGCCCATTCGATTGTGAGTCGCCAGTCAGTGCATCCCAGTGCGGCGTATTGCTGGAGGTCGTCGCGATAGTCGGTGTGAAGGCCAAAGCCGTCGCCTGATCGGGGAGCGCGGCGATCACGTTCCCAGGTTGACCAGTCCGCTGCAGGAGCCACCCCTTCGGCTGAAACCGAGGATGAAGTGATTCCGCGCAGGAACTCAGCGTCGGGTGAAGACACCGGTGTCAAATACCACGCGGTCGCCCACGCGCGTCTGGAACAAGGTCTGGTCGCCCTCATGCCACAGGTGGATGTCGAGTCGTTCGCCGGGCAGGACGGGCGATTTGAAGCGCCCGCCTACTGACCCGAATTTGTCTGGGTCGCTGTCGCATGCTGTGTGAAGCAGTGCCCGACCGGTGACGCCGAAGGTGCATAGTCCATGCAGGATTGGGGTGTCGAAGCCGGCGAGAGCGCTAAACGACGGGTCGGAGTGGAGCGGGTTGCGGTCACCGTTGAGTCGGTACAGCAAGGCTTGATCGGCGCGAGTGTCGTAGCCGGCAATTTCATCGGCAGGTCGCTCGGGCAACGTCCACGTCGATGAGGGGCCGCGTTGGCCGCCCCAACCGCCTTCACCGCCGATGAACAGGCCAGCGCTCGTGGTCCAAAGTGGGTTGCCCTCGGTATCTCGTGCGTGGGTTTCGAGTACGACTAGTGCGGCTTTTCCCTTGTCATACATCGCGGCAACTTTGCCCCGGACGACTGCGGATCCGGCGGGGGGCAGGGTCTGATGCAATGTGACTGATTGTTCGCCATGGAGCAGGTTTGCCAAATTGAAATCGCCATAGTCGATGCCACCCCCACCGCCGAGCACGACAACCTGCGTGGGGAACGCTTTCTGGACGAGATCCTTAGTGTTCTCGGTGGTGAACTCGAGTTCGAACCCGGTCGGGTTGGTAGCTCCGGCTCCGACCCCAAGCGCGTAAAGAAGGCTGTCCTTGGAGGTCCAGGTGATTTCGTTTTCGGGACCGACTGAGCCAACGGCATCTGGATTTATGGGCATGGGGGCTCCTTAAAAAGGGGTGTCGAGGGTGGCGAGCGCCATAGCGGTGATCATGCCGGACAGCTGGGCTCGCCCCAGCGATCCGTCGTCGTTGGTGGCGAGGCTAGTGATCAGACCGATGGCACCACCAACGAGTACCCGTGCCTGCTCCGTGCTGAGCTCTGGGCGGATGGCGGTGAGAGCTTCAACCCATTCGTTCGACCATGACCGCAGACGTCGAGTCACGGGCGAGCGGCGCTCTGAGGACAGGTGGCGGGCCTCGGTGGTCCACACAGCAATCAATGTCGACCGATCGAGGGCGCAAACGACGTAAGCGCCGATGTATGCCGCGAGCAGTGTCCGGGGGTCGGCGGTTGAGTTGCGGGCCTCTCCATTCGCGGCGTGGACTTCATCTGCGGCGAGCCGGATTGCTTCAAGCAGGATCTCTTCTTTTGAAGAGAAGTGTCGGTAAATGGCAGGGCCGCTGACGTCGACGGCTTTGCCGATGTCGTCAACGCTGGTGGCGGGATAACCGCCCTCGCGAAAGAGACCGATGGCTGCGTCGAGAATGAGCGCTCGACGGTTCGAGGGCCGTGTTGCGGGCCCTTCGGAAGTGAGCGGATTGGCAGTCATGGTTAGTGAACGTTAACAACTTTGACGCATCCTCGTCTGAACGCAAGAAGACAGGTCGGGCTAGGTTGCCGTGATGGCCATCCGCCGTCGTAACCGCAATCGCCGCGAGGTGCCTCATTTCAGCTATTCACGCTGGGATGGCACCCAGACCGGATTTGATGTTGATGCCGACCATCTGTTCTCCGAGATGGCTGATGACCTGATCTACCACGGCGATGTCAACAGCGCGCTCCGCCAGATGATGCAGGGCGGAATGATCGATCGTGATGGCCGCCAAATGGAGGGCATCCGCGACATGATGGAGCGGCTCCGCGAACGGCGGCGCGACATCCTCGAAAACCACGATCTGGGCGGTGTTTTCGACGACATCGCAAACGAGCTTCGCGAACTGGTCGACGACGAACGTACGTCGTTGGAAGAGATGGTCGACCAGGCTGATCAATCCGGTGACGCACGGCGCCAGGAACTGGCCAGCGATACGTCGGCTATGAAGAACATGGAGCTCGACATGCTTCCGCCGGACCTCGCCGGTCAGGTGAAGGGCTTGCAAAACTATGACTTTGAGTCTGACGAAGCCGAGCAGCGATTCAACGAGTTGATGGACAAACTGCGCGAGCAGATCATGCAGCAGCAGCTTGATCAGATGGCCGAGGGCATCAACGACATGGCGCCGGAGGAGATGCAGCGGGTAAAGGACATGCTCGCTGAACTCAACCACATGCTTGAGCAGCGAGCTGCGGGAGAGGAGCCCGACTTCGATGGGTTCATGGAACGCTTTGGCGACTTCTTCCCGGAGGCCCCCCAGACCCTTGACGAGTTGCTCGAGATCATGGCTCAGCGCATGGCGCAGATGCAGCAGATGATGAACTCGATGTCGCCCGAGCAGCGTCAGCAACTTCAGGAACTCAGCAGTCAGCTAATGGAGGACATGGATCTTCAGTTCCAGATAAGCCAACTCTCCGATAATTTGCGTGAGCAGTTCCCGCAGATGGGTTGGGGTCAGTCCTACGACTTTGAGGGCAGTGATCCGCTCGACATGCCGCAGGCCATGGACATGATGGGCGAACTTGGCGACATCGACCAGCTCGACAATCTTCTTCGAGGGGCCACCAATCCGGGGGCCTTAGCTGAGGTCGACATTGACCGAGCTCGAGATTTGCTGGGCGAGGAGTCGGCCGAGAGCCTCGAACGCATGGCCGAGATCGCCCGGATGCTCGAAGAATCAGGTCTGATCGAGAACAAGGAAGGCCGATACGAGCTGACGCCGCGGGCGATCCGACGCATAGGTAATGACGCCTTGGAAGAGATCTTCAAACGCATGTCGCCGGACATGCTTGGCAAGCATCAGCTTGAACGAACCGGGCAGGGTCATGAGCGAGACTTCGACACCAAGGCGTACGAGTATGGGGATCGATTCAACCTCCATATCGAGAAGACGCTGCGGAATGCAGTGGCTCGGACCGGCGGCGGCATCCCTGTCCAACTGCATGCCGAGGACTTCGAGATCGAACGCACTGAGCAGCTGACCAGATCAAGCACAGTTCTGATGCTCGATATCTCCATGTCGATGGCCATGCGAGATAACTTCTTGCCTGCCAAGAAGGTCACGATGGCACTCCACTCGCTGATCTCGAGCCAGTATCCCCGTGATTTTTTGGGCATGGTCTCGTTCAGTGAAGTCGCTCGCGAGTTCACTGCTGCAACGTTGCCCGAACTGTCGTGGGACTACGTCTATGGCACGAACATGCAGCACGCGTTCCAGATCGCTCGTCAGATGCTTTCGAAGCAGACCGGCACCAAGCAAATAATCATGATCACTGATGGTGAACCCACAGCCCACATCTCCAAGAATGGGCAGCCATACTTCAACTATCCACCGTCCCAACAGACGGTGGATCTCACGTTGACGGAGGTTGCGAAAGCCACCCGTGAAGACATCCGGATCAACACGTTCGTTCTCGACGTGACGCATTATCTTCAGAACTTTGTGGAGCAAATCTCCCGGATGAATGGCGGCCGAGCGTTCTTCACCACCAACGAGGAACTCGGTGACTACCTCCTGATGGACTTTGTTGATCAGAAGCGCAGTTTGCTGCGGGGGCGACGGTAGGGGTCAGACGAGGTGACGACTCATAGTTACCGCCGCTCGGCCGATAGACGGAGTGTGAGGAATCTGGGATCGCACCAGCCTGAGTCGAAAGAGGATCCACCGAAGTGGCACCGAGATGCCCATGTGCTGATTGAGAGGTCGATGGCGCGCCTCGAAGATCTCAATAGTGCTGACTTCAATGCGGAGTTGACCAGCATCTTTCGCGAGTTCTCCGAAACCGTAGGCCTCATTGCTATAGGAGAATGGACCCGCAACATCGGCGAAGGTGTGCTCTGGTTTGATCCAGAGCTAACCAGCATGGACGAACTTGCTGCATGCGCCGAGATGTTCGACCCCGTAGCGCCGGTCACCGCTATGACAACGCTGACATCAGCCAACGGTCGCACGGCCGCCATCGTGCCGAACCCTCCTGACTCGTTCGCCTACTTTACGATGATCCTCGCCTCTGAAAAGGATGAGCTGACTGCCGGTGTGGTCAGCCTCTGCGAGTTGATTTCGCTGGCGGTGTCCTCGGCTCGATGGCGTGCGAGCTTTTCTGGAGAGCCGGCAGTTCAGCGAGCCAGTATTCAGGAACTTGTGGGCTCAGCCCTCAGACTCGAAGGCGATAGCAGTGACGACTCTGAGGCGCTGGACGCAGTTTGCGAACTTGCGCGATCGTTCTTTTCGCTCGGGACAGTCTCCTACTGGCGTGCTGACGGATCCACGTACACGCTGATGAACAAGGGCCTATTGACGACTACCGGGTCTCTTGAAAATGTTGCCCCGTCTGTCGAAGCTGATCTCGACGCGATCCGCAAGTATCTTGAAAACGGGCACATGATCGTCCCGCTGAGCTTCTTTGACTCGGCGAACGAGTTAGATCACGCTGCTGATGCGTTGGCGTTGATCGTCCCGACCTATGGGCCCGACGGTCCGGAAGGCGCTGTCGTATTCGGAAATCCCAGCCATCGGGAGTGGAGCGAAGTTGATTTGCAGGCTGCGCATGCGATCGCGCCAAGTATCCACAGGACTGCTTCACGCTCTCAAGATCTTCACAAGATTTCGAATCGCCATGATTTCAATCGAGCCATACAGCGTATTGCGATATCAGCCGCACGCATGGGCTTCGATGAGGAGGAGGTCTTTCTCCATGAGGTCGCCTCCACGATGATCACGCTGCTTGGGCTCAACGCTGCTTCTGTATGGAGAGAACGCGATAACGAGATCGAGCGAATGTTCGGACTAAGCGCTGAGGGGGAGAAGAAAACCGCAGAACGACGAGCAGAGGTGGATACTAGATGGGTCAGCCGTATGCACGAGCGCGGCTATGCATTCATTGGTGAGATCGAAATCTCCGGTTTGGCCGAGGTTTCGCTTGAGGATCGAGAGATCTTGGCCGTCCCGTTAAGAGTGGATCCGAAGGATCCCTATCTGCTTGCGCTGGTCGGCGGAAGACGTCAACGCTGGAGAAAGAGCGAACTTGAGGGAGTCGCAGCAATTGGAAAGGTTGTAACGCAGACGCTTCTTCGGTTCGGAGCAGAGCGGGTGGCTGCAGAACGTCTACAACTCGAGATGCTCTTGAGCGAGATTGCTGGCTTGGCCATCCGAGCCCGATTCGAGGACATTGGTGACACGTTCGACAGAATCCTTGTTCGTATCACCGAATTCTTTGGTCTTGCTGAGGCGCAAGCATGGGGTTACAAAGACGACATGGCTGTTATGCGAAACGCGCACCGGCCTGATGGTAGGGAGGGCCATGTAGGGCTCCGCGTCCCCTACGACCCCGAGGAAATGTCGGAGAAAAGGTGGGGCGTTCTCCCTCTGGGTGAGCTGCCATTTCCGGAAATATTCGACCCACCCGACACGAACGTGCTTCTGGTGACCTATCGCATCGGGATCGAACCGCAGGGCATGTTGGCGTTCATCGATCTACAGAATCGCCGCTGGAGTGACGACGAGATCTCGTACGTCCAAAAACTTGCCAGCATGCTTGCACAACTGTGGGACCGAATGACGCTGACTGAAATGGTCGCGAAAGGCAGACTCGAGCGCCAGCGTCGGTCACATGAAGTCCTCCGCCAAATCACGGCGGTCTTCGTCGACTTTGAGACGCTCAAGGTCGGCGAGGCATTTGTAGCTTCCCTTGAGCAAGTTCGCTCGTTCATCGATTGCGACTCGCTTGCTCTGTTTGAACTTGAGCATACGACGCGCCAAATTGAGTGCTCGTACGAGTCCACGCGCGACGATCAGCCAGTGCAGTCGCCGTACGGCCCATTCGACCGCGACGATCCAGCCGTTGCTCGCATTCTCGACCCCACATATGGCCCGGATTGGCGTGTCGGTGAGCTACTCGGGACTGGTGACAACAGCACTCGACTGCACGTGGTTTCGGCGATGAATGGTCGAGACATTCTTGCCTTGTCGGTGGTGAACCGACAAGGCGTCCCACTGGACGAAGAATCCGCTCGGATGTTGTCGTTGTTCTTAGACATCCTCACCCAGTTTCGCTCTCGGCTCGCGCTCGAGGAAAATGCTCGTTTGAGGGTTGAGGGCGACAGGGTGCTGAGAGAGGTCGCGAGCGATTTTGTCAACCGCTCACTTCAGGACGTTGACGAAGGTATCTATGAGGCCTTGGCGAAAATCGGAATACTTCATGGGTGTCGTTCAGTAGGTCTGTGGGCGCTAGACGAGGAGCTGGGTGGAACCCGGCTGTTGGGTTGGTTGGCCGACGGGGTCGATGAATCTAAAGGCCCACCCAGCCATGTAGCGCCTGACAATCCCACGCTTGAACTTGTTCGTGACATCGAAACTGCGAAGATGTTCGAGTCGCCTGCCTTCCATTGGGGCCACACCGATAAGTCGAGGATTCTTTGTGTCGCTCCGATACGCGTCGATGGGGAGGTCGTCGCCTGCATTTCGAGCGAGACGTTTCGCGAGTTGTACGAGATAGTCGATTTTCGCGTTCAGGAAAGCCTCCTCGGTTCGATAGCCAGACTGCTCAGCCAACTCTGGGACCGCCTTGAGATCGACCGGGCGATGGCCCACCAGTTGGCGACGGCAGATCTGCTGCGCCGACTGGCCACGTTCCTCGCCGCTACTTCGTCTGACGACCTTGGTGGTGACGAACGAGTCCTGGATTGGCTCGCCAGTGAACTTGGTTTGGAGCACCTCTCTTTGTGGGTGGGAGCATTGGTACCGCCCGGCATGGTTGTGGCGATGGCCGGCTCGTTTAGCTCAACGGGAGCGGTAGCCCCAGACGATATGAGAAACTTCGCTGTCTCCATGGATGAGCTCGAACTCGGTATGGATGAAATATCAGGAGCTTGGATGCTTGGTGAGGCTCCTCCGCGAGCCCAGGCGATGATCGAGACATTGGGCTATCAGGGCGACTACCAAGTTGGGTTCTGTCGAAGCGAGCAGTCGCCGTCTGAGCACAGCTATTTTGTCTTTGCTCGCTCCGGAACCGAATCAATCACCGAAAACGAGCTGTCGCTTCTCAGCTCCGCGTTGATGATTGTGAGTCAGTATCTGTCTCGAGCGAGAGCAGAGCGTTCGCTTCTTATGTCGTTTGCTGAGTCGCCAATCGCTATCAGCTTTCGCACATCCAAAATGATATTTATCTCCTGTAACGCCGCCTACGAAGCACTTACTGGCCGAACGAAGGAGGAGTTGTTGGGGACGACGCTCAATGTTGTGATGTCTCGGGACGGTGCCGTTGATGATTGGTTGGCGAGCGGCTATGGCCCAAAATCATTAAACTCAGACCACGGCGTGTTCAGCGAGCGAGAGGTGGAATTCCATCGGCCTGACGGAACGATCGTTTGGGCTGATGTTAGATCGACGATGGCGACGATCCCAGGCCAGTTGGAGCCGGTTGTGCTCACTTATGCCCAGGACAAAACTGAGCGGCGCCGCAGCCGACAGCTCCTCGAATACCAGGCAAGCCACGACGAGTTGACTGGCCTTCCAAATCGTCGAGCCTTTGTCGATCAGGCCAACTCGGAGCTTGCTGGGCCAAACGATTGCGCAGTGCTCATGATTGACCTTGACCGCTTCAAGGAGATGAACGACTTGCTCGGCCATAGCGCTGGCGACCAATTACTGATCTCGTGTTCTGACCGCATCCGGCTTTCGCTTCGTCCGGGTGACGCCGTAGGTCGCTTTGGTGGCGACGAATTCTCGGTCTTGTTGCGAGGGCCCGTTGATCTTGATGCTGTGTCGGTCGTCGCAGAACGGCTGTTGAGCCTGCTACGTGAACCGGTCCATATCGGCAGTGAAAAGATGTATCCGTCGGCCAGCGTTGGCATCGCCATCCGTGAAGAGGGCGACACGGTTGAGGATCTCCTGCGCTTCGCTGACGCCGCCATGTACAAGGCAAAGGAATCTGGCCGTGACAACTGGATTTGCTTTGACCATTCGATGCGTGAGACAGCTATCAAGCACCGCCGGGTTGAGGCCGACCTTCGCCAAGCGCTCGATAACGACCAACTGGAAGTTTACTACCAGCCTGAATTCCACCTCGACACAGGTGGCATCGTCGGAGCTGAGGCACTGGTCCGCTGGCGCCACCCGGAGCAAGGGCTCTTGGCCGCCAGCAGCTTCATCAGTCTTGCTAAGAAAATTGGATTGATCACCAGGCTCGGCGGCTGGGTTATTGGTCAAGCCTGTACCCAAGCCGCGGCGTGGGTCGCTGAGGGTCACAACATTGTCGTCCGTGTCAACATTTCTGCTCAACAGCTCCGCAGGTCATTGGTCGGAGAGGTGCAGGGGGCGCTCGCCGCATCGAAACTGCCCGCTGGTCGACTGTGCCTGGAGATGACGGAGAGCACGATCATGGATGATGTGAGTGGATCCGCCCTGCTTCTTGAACAGCTCCGTCAGATGGGCGTGCAGATCGCTATTGACGATTTTGGTACTGGGTTCTCTTCACTTGTCCACCTGAAGCGATTACCTATCGACGTCTTGAAAATCGACAGAGCATTCGTGAATGGTGTCGGTGTCGACCAAGAGAGCACCGATATTGTGCACTCAATTGTGGGGCTCGCGCAGACCTTGAATCTTGCAGTCGTCGCGGAGGGGATCGAAGCTGAATCCCAAACAGGCGAGCTCATTCGAGCCGGCTGTCACCGCGGACAGGGCTTCTACCTGAGCCAGCCAGTTCCGGCTGAAGACATGAGCTTGCTTCTCCAAGTGGGCGACTCGTTGGAATAGCGGGCGCTTACTGAAAAATCAGGGGCCCCGCCCTTTACAAGTTACTGATTACAGTGGTGTAATTACACAAGTGGCAACGGGTGGTGGAGATCCGGCTTCGAATCTCCTGCGTTGCTACTTGGAGGACTCACATGACCATTCATCATGAAATCGACAGCGAAGAGAAGTCGTGGCAGGACTACGCCAACTGTCTTGGCGTTGATCCCGACCTATTCTTTCCTGAACGGGGTGCTTCTACTCGGGAGGCGAAAGAGGTGTGTCGCGGCTGTGTCGTGCGCGAAGACTGTCTTGAATATGCCCTGCAAAACGGTGAGAAGTTTGGCATTTGGGGTGGGATGAGTGAGCGTGAACGACGCCGCATCCGACGCCAGCGTGCCCTCGCTCGGGCCGCCGCCGTTGCCCAGGTCGACAACTTCTCCGCGTAGACGAACGAGGCTCTACGGACCAAAGAGTCCGGGGCTCATCCCAACTTCATCAAGCTCGCGGTACTATCGCCTGCATGGGCAGTCTTTCTACTAGCGAACTCATTATTATTCTTCTCATTATCCTGCTGATCTTCGGCGGTGCGAAACTCCCGAAACTGGCCCGGTCGCTGGGCCAGGCACAGAAGGAGTTCAAGACCGGCCTCAGCGAGAGCGAGTCTGACGAGAGCGCGTCTGGCGAGGGCAAGTCCGACGACGCCTGATCGTCTGCACTACAGGCAAGCCTGATAGCCCCGACCGTACCCTGAACTGATGGGTGACGAGACAGGCCCCACCCCAGCACCGGGCATCCCAACATGGGCCGAAATCGCCCGCGACCATCTCGGATTCATGTATTCGGTCGCGTACCGGCTCGCAGGGAACCAATCCGATGCCGAGGACGTTGTTCAGGAAGCGCTTCTCCGCGTGAAACGTGGCCTGGAGAGCTACAACCCCGGCTCTCTTAAGGGATGGCTTGCCCGCATCGTGACGAACGTATTCCTCGACGAAACCCGCCGCAGAAAGCGCCGACCGCAGACGCACCTCCCGGATGATCCGGATCGTGTGCTCGCTGGCGCGCCTGGCGCCGATGAGGCACTGGCGGCGGAGTCGTTGCCTGATCATCTCCAGAGCGCGATCGCATCACTCCCCGAGGAATTCCGTACAGCGATCGTGCTTTGCGATGTTGTCGGGCTCAGCTACGAGGAGATCGCCGAGCAGAGCGGCGTCCCCGTCGGAACTGTGCGCTCCCGAATCCATCGAGGACGGCTTCGACTTCGGGAGGTGTTGTCGTGAACATCGATGACGATCGCCTGAGCGCCTACCTTGACGACGAACTTGCTTCCGCTGAGCGGGACGAGGTCGAAATCGCGCTCGCTTCCGATTCGGCTTTGCGATCACTGCTGGCCGAACTCGCCGAGATGAAGGCGGTGTTGGGCGACTCGATGATTGAGCCTTCAAGTGCATCCATCGATCGCATGATCGGGGCCATCGAGCGCGTTGACGAGCAAAGGTCACCGACTCTCTCACCGGTTGTCGATCTCGCTTCTCACCGTCGGGTGCCGACCTTCGCCGCTGTCGCTGGGTCGATCGTGATTATTGCCAGCGTGGTTGGTGGCGTCGGTGAGACGGCCTCGATCCCTGCGATCGGAGACCTCATCGTCCGTCACGAAGCAGCGGCATCAGATCTCGAGTCCGGGGTTGAGTTAGCAATGGACGACGATGCGATGCACGAGATGATGGACGACGGTCCATCAATTCCGATCCGTCTTGATCTGACCTACGTCGATCAAGACGGCCCGCTCCTGCACGCTGTCTTTGAGTCCCCCGAAGGATTGATGCTCTCGCTCTTTCGTCAAGACGGTGACGCCGACCTCAACGAGATCGGCAATGAGTTAGGAATCGGGGAAATTGTCGACATGGGTGGCCATGAGATGTGGGCGAGCGATATGGGTGAAACCCACATCGCCGTCATTGATGGCGACGGGTTTACTTGGACCATCGTTGGTGATGCCGAGGCCGATCACATGATGACCATTATGTCTGATCTGCCGGCTCGGTCGCCCAGCATTGGTGAGCGCATCGGAGACGTAGCGGACACAATCGTCAATCCCTTCCGCCTCGGGATCTGATCTGACCGCTGCTAGGCAGCGATTGCCAGCCGTCGTGCCCGCAGGATACGGCGCCGCTGACGCTCAGAGCATCCGCCCCACACACCATGATCGATGCGGTTTCGCAACGCATATTCCAGACAGCGCTCCTGCATCGGGCACCCGTCACAAATCTTTTTCGCAACTTCGACACCAGCCCCATCGGAGGGGAAGAACGTGTCAGGGTGCTGAACGGCGCAGTTGCCTTTTGTCATCCATTTCGTGTCCATCCGGATCTCCTTGGTCAGGCCGCCGCCCAGCGGTTCGCTTGATGCGTGGTAGTAGTAGTCGCAGATCCGGGGGAAAGTTCCCGTAAAGGGCCGCTCGGTTCGATCGCATCACAAACCTGCAAACCTTTTCTCCCCAATTCGATGACCCCGAGATCGTTGGTATCAAGCGGAATTCAGGGCACTACACTGCGATTCCATGACGGATACCCCAGAAGCCGAAGCCGTGGAACCCCCGATCGGGCAGGCGACTATCGTCTACCTCGGACCTACGGCCCCCCATTGGGAAATTCGTCCGGTTTTCGGCGAACGTGAAGTCATGGACTCGTTCCGTGACCGTATAAATGCTCGGCTTCTCCTGCTGCCGCCCCATGATCCCCAGTTTCGCCGCAATCGTGAACGTGTCAACCGCGATGGTGAACGCGAGAACATTCTTGTCGAATGGGACCTCGGTTACCCCGAGGACGACGGGTCCCAAGGCTGACTCTCTGCTATGGCGACCATTGGTGTCGACCTAGGTGGAACGAAAACAATGGCGGTCCTTGTTGAGGGGCGCGTCGTGCAGGCCAAAGCCAAGAGGTCTACACCGGTTTTTGGTGGACCCGAGGCTGTCATCGATACCATCAT
Source organism: Acidimicrobiaceae bacterium (assembly GCA_018699415.1). Taxonomy (GTDB): domain Bacteria; phylum Actinomycetota; class Acidimicrobiia; order Acidimicrobiales; family Aldehydirespiratoraceae; genus JAACCU01. The sequence continues at coordinate 3,411 of JABIQM010000294.1, read as the reverse complement.
GCGCGCTGTCACCAAGCTTGACCCCGACGGCAACGCTGTAGCGATCGGCATCGGTATGCCTGGGCCCGTCATGCCAGGAACCGGCGTGCTCCCTGCCGCTCCTAACCTTCCTGGATGGGACTACGACGTACCCGTAGGGGCCATATTGACTGAACGCCTCGGCGGACGACCGGTTGTGGTCGACAACGATGTCAACGTCGGCACGCTCGCTGAACACCGTTTGGGTGCGGGGATGGGTGTGGATAATTTGCTCTGTGTCTTTGCTGGCACGGGAATCGGCGCGGGTCTTATCCTCGACGGTGCCCTCCGCAGAGGACCCCGAGGCCTCACCGGTGAGATTGGTCACTCGTTTGTGGCCTTTCGCGACTTGAAGTCGGACGGTCCCGGTTGCGGCGAACTTGAGGACTACGCCGGGCGACGATCCATGGAACAGAATGCTCGATGGCTAGCCGAGCAGGGCGAAGGTACTGTGCTCTTTGATCTTGCCGAAGGCGGGCGACTCAAGTCGCGGATCTGGGCTGAGGCGATCGATGCTGGCGATGCACTCGCCGCGAGGCTTGTCGATGAAGCCGCCTCTGCTCTCGCGGCGGCGATTGCATCAGCGATCGTCTTGATCGATCTCGAGTTAGTGGTACTCGGCGGCGGGATGGCCGAACGTTTGGGTGAACCGTTCCGTAAACGGATCGAAAACGAAGTCATGGAACGTTCATTTACCGGCAGTAGCACGCCAGTTCGTGCCGCGAGAATGGGCGACACCGGTGGTGCTGTCGGGGCCTCCCTTCTTGTCGAGGACTGCGGCTAATGGTGGCCATCGACCCCGTAGCGCGACCACCCCGTGCCGTTGCGACGCGTGTTGGAGGCTGGGACCAGAACGACACCCCTGTTCTCAACCGCGAGTTGAGTTGGCTTGCCTTCAATGCTCGGGTTCTTGAGCTTGTCGCTGACCCTGAGGTGCCGCTGCTTGAGCGGGCGGCGTTCCTCGCGATCTTCTCCAGCAACCTTGACGAGTTCTTCCAAGTACGCGTTTCGGGTCTGCATGATCAGGTAGCTGCCGGCATCACCAAGACCACATCCGACGGCCGACTACCTGGCCAACAAATCGAAGAAATTCGTGAGGTCGTCAGCCGACTGTCTGCACAACACCAGAGTTCGTTCATCGATGACGTTCGCCCGGCCCTTCATCGTGAGGGAATTGGCATAGTCAACTACACCGATCTCGACGAGGAGCAACGAGAGCGCACGGCGGTGCAGTTTCGTCAGCGGATCTTCCCTGTCCTCACTCCGCTCGCCGTTGACCCCGGCCATCCGTTCCCGTATATCTCGGACCTTTCGCTCAACCTCGCAGTGCTGGTCCGCGATCCGATGGACGACCGTCGGCTCTTTGCTCGCGTCAAGGTTCCCAACACGCTCGCTCGATGGGTCCATGTTGATGACTTCTACGTGCCTCTTGAGCAGGTGATCGCTGCACACCTTGCACTGCTTTTTCCGGGGATGGAAATTCTGGAGCATCACGCGTTTCGGGTCACGCGCAACGCGGACCTTACGCTCGAAGAGGAAGACGCCGACGATCTGCTCGTTGCGGTCGAGTACGAATTGCGGCGGCGGCGGTTCGGGCGCGCCGTCCGACTAGAAATCTCAGCTTCGATGTCCGATGAGGTGCTCGATCTACTTTTGCGGGAGCTTGACCTCGACCCGACCGATGTTTACGCCAGTGTTGCGCCGCTCGATGCGCGCTCGCTCCTCGAGCTTGTCGACATTGAGCGACCAGATCTGCGTTGGCCTAGATGGCAAGGCGTCACTGAGTCGGCGCTTCTTGTCGAGGATGACGAACCCGCGGATTTCTTCTCGGTCCTACGTGGTGGTGATGTGATCGTTCATCACCCGTATTCGTCGTTCAGCACGTCGGTCATCGAGTTCATTCGTCAGGCTGCTCTCGACTCTCAGGTGCTGGCCATCAAGCTCACTCTCTACCGGACCTCTGGTGACAGCCCGATTATCGACGAACTCATCCGCGCTGCGGAGCGCGGCAAGCAGGTGGCGGTGTTGGTTGAGCTCAAAGCGCGTTTCGATGAGGCGGCAAACATCGGGTGGGCGCGCCGACTAGAGCAAGCGGGTGTTCACGTCGCCTACGGGTTGGTGGGGCTGAAGATCCACACAAAGACGGCAATGGTGGTGCGAGAGGAAGCCGATGGCATCAGGCGTTACTGCCATCTCGGTACCGGGAACTACAACCATCGCACTGCCCGGGTTTATGAAGATCTTGGACTTCTCACCGCCGACCCCGTGGTCGGTGATGATCTCGCCGACCTGTTCAACTATCTCACGGGATACGGGCGCGACATTGAGTATGAACGGTTGCTGGTTGCGCCTGAAGGATTGCGCGCCGGACTCCTTGACCTGATCGATAAGGAGATCGAATCCGGTCGTGGTCGTATCGTGATGAAGATGAACGGCCTCGTTGATGCGCCGATGATCTCGAAGCTTTATGAGGCTTCGCAGGCCGGCGTCAATATTGATCTCATTGTGCGTGGTACGTGTTGCCTACGACCGGGGGTCGCCGGAATGAGCGAACGCATCCGAGTCCGGTCGGTGGTGGGTCGGTTCCTCGAACACAGCCGGATTTTCCAGTTTGGAAACGGACGTGGGCCGGGTCAGCCTATGACTTACATTGGTTCTGCGGATCTGATGAGCCGAAACCTGAACCGGCGGGTTGAAGTCCTGGTTCGTATCGATGATCCCGCTCTTACAGGTCGCCTCCAGGAGGTCATCGATGTCGGGCTCACCGATGATCAACTGGCATGGACCCTCGATGGAGACGGCGTGTGGACGCGTCGCCTGGGGCCTGCCGGTATCGATTCACACGAGCGGCTACAACATCTCGCTACGGCTCGATCCCGTGCCTAAGGTCACCGATCAGCTCCGCGCTGACTACCCCCATGTGGTGGTTTGGGCCGCGGGCGGACTTATTGGCCGGCTGGCTGCTGCCCAGATCGAGATCTTGCTCGCTCACCGTCCGAACTATAATGACTGGACGTTCCCCAAAGGGAAGCTAGACGAGGGGGAAACGCTTCGTTGTTGCGCACTGCGCGAAGTACAAGAAGAGACGGGGATGGCATGCACAAGCCATGACCGGCTGGCTCCAGTCTTCTATCGGGATGCTCGAGATCGTGACAAGGCCGTCGTCTACTGGACGATGACAGTCGACGCTGGTGCCTACGTGTCCAACGACGAGGTCGATGCTATTGGTTGGTTCGATCTGGACTCGGCTGCTGCAGTCTTGACCTACGCTCGGGACCGCGCCCTGTTGCTAGGGCTAGACGTCGAGCGATTCCGCTCTACGATGCAGCCGTGACTGCCGAAGGCTGGCGCCCACTGCGACCTCCGAGTCCCGAGCAAAGAGGCTCGGGCGCG
>JABIQM010000159.1 GCA_018699415.1 Acidimicrobiaceae bacterium | reverse complement strand
CGGCAGCCGCCGTCTCACAGATACGGGCGAGCCGGTCATAGGTCGGGTTCGGTGTGCCGGGCGCATGCGGCCAGACGTGAGTGTCCATGTCGAGCATTACGGGATCCTCCGTCGAGCTAGGTTCCCATACGTGGATGCACAACATCATGGACCTGTGTTGACCCGACTCAAATGAGCAACGCCCGCCCCACCACCGACGACCAGACATTCTGGGACGACATCGAGGGGTACTGCGGCGCGCTGAGCTACGCGCCCGGAGAGACGGCCCAACTCCACATCTCGACCCGGGCCGAGCGCTACGACATCACCATCGAACGATGGGGGGCCGAGCGCGAGACAGTGTGGGAAACCCGTGACCATGCCGGCGAGTTTCATGCTCCTCCCGAGAACGCCGACTCGGAAGGGTGTGGATGGCCCATCTCGATCGCGGTCCCCATCGACCCCGCATGGAAATCCGGTTTCTACATCGTCACCCTCACCGCACAAGGCTCAGCCCCGGACCGGGCCATCGCCCACGCCGGGTTCGTCGTCCGAGCTCGAACAGTGCGATCAGAACCTTGTCGCAACTTGCTGGTCCTCGACACCAACACATGGCACGCCTACAACACGTGGGGCGGGCGCAGCTTGTACACCGGCGGAACGAAGGTCTCCTTCGCCCGCCCTTTCTGTCGCGGCATTCTCAGCCGTCCCGAGGTCGAGCGCGACGACCGCAAGGCCCGACCCGTCTACTCCCACGAAGAGCCCGATTCCGACGGCACAATCTTTCAGGCCTACCGGATGGAACGGGGCTACCCGTCAGCCATCGGTTCGGCCGGATGGTTCACCCACGGCCGACGCTTCATCGAGTGGGCAGAGCGCCGAGGCTACGAATTCGACTACGCCGTTTCGTCCGATCTCGAAGATGATCCGTCGATCACCGATGGATATGAGTTCATCGTCAGCGTTGGTCACGACGAATACTGGTCGGCCGGTCAGCGCGACACGGTCGAGCGCCATGTGAAAAACGGCGGCCACTTCGCTTCGTTTTCCGGCAACACCATGTTCTGGCAGGTCCGTCTCGAGCAGGCCGAGCGAGGCCGCTCCATGGTTGGCTTCAAGTACACGGCCCATCGTGCGGACCCGATCATCGAAACCGACCGTCGGCAGGAAATGAGCGGCATGTGGGGCGACCCGATTGTCGGTCGACCCGAGTGGAGTTTCCTCGGCGCCGGTTCGGCGTTCGGGCTCTACCACCGCTTCGGCCAGGCCACCGCCCGTGGCGTGGGCGGCTTCGTCGTCTATCGCTACGGTCACTGGCTTTTCGACGGCACCGGGCTCGGCTATGGCGACGTGCTGGGGTCAGACGACGGTGTGGTCGGCTACGAGACGATCGGCTGCCCGATCACGTTCGACGAGTTCCAGCTGCCAATCCCAGTCGATCGAACGGATCTCCCCGATGATCTGGAGATCGTCGCCTTTGTGCCATCGAGCAACCTTGGTGTCGGTGAATACCCTGCCTCGATCGCCGCGCTCAATGATCAGGGCGATCTCGAGTTCATCGCCGAACGGATCTATGGCAGCACCAGCGACGACAATCTGGCGCGGGCCCGCCACGGCAATGCCGTCATGGCAACCTGTCGCCCCTTCGGTTCCACCGGCGGTGAAGTCGTCACTATCGGCACCACTGACTGGGTCTGGGGTTTAGCCGGCGATTCAGCCGTCGGTCAGGTGACGGCGAATGTGCTCGACCGCTATTCGACCTGATCCACTACCGCCATCGGGTCGCCACCCTGGCTCACGACCGGTGTCGGATCGAGCTTCCCGCCTTCGGGGGAGGCGATCTCCACGATCGGATCGTCAACATTGTCGTACTCGAGGCGCAGTGCCTTGCTCATCGTGGCGTGCATGTCGTAGGTGCACGTGATGTAGGTGAGTTCGAGGATCTCCTCGTCGCTGAGCCCTTCCCGCAACGCATCGAAGACCTCATCGGGGACTCGGCCGCCCTGCAATACCAGCGCGTCGGTGTAGGCAAGGACAGCCCGCTCAATCGGGGAGAAACACTCGGCCACCGACCATGCACGGATGGCTTCGGCCTTGTCCGGGTCCATTCCGTTTTCGCGGCACGCCTTCATGTGCTGGGAATAGACGAACTGGCTGCCGCGCACGAAGCCGGCACGGGTTTGGCCGAGTTCACGCAACAACGGGTCGAGTTTACGGTCGGGGCTGCGATAGAAGTTGAAGCCGTCAACGATGTGGTCGAACATTTCGGGGACCGCAGCCGTGACCGTCCACCAGTCCCCGGGGGTGCCGGTCGACGTGCCCGGATCGGTGACGGGGTCACGATCACCGAACAGCAGCCTGTACAGCGCCCGTGCATGACCGTGAGCTTCCTCGGAGCCAACCTCTCGTGTGCGCGGCATCAGCCTTCGCCTCCCACTGCAGTGCTCGTTTTGTGCATCTTCATAGGCGGAAGCGCAAAATCGAGGTCTGGATCCATGATACGCAATATTTCGAGCGCCTCGGTGGCGTCAGCATCGGTGAACGGCTTGGTGACCACAGCAAATTCAACGGTGATGCCATCCGGGTCGGCGATGTAGATCGACTGGACCCAGCCATGATCGATCTCGAGCACGTCGTAGCCGAGATCATTCCAGCGCTGGCGTTTGGCATCGAGGTCCTCGATGCTGTCGGCGCTGAAGGCAAGGTGGTTGGTGTACGCATCGTGCCCAAGATCGATGCTGATATTCGTCCGAATGTTCTCGCACCCAGGCACCTGTGACAGGTCCCAAAACGCAATAAGTTGATCGATGTCGGACCCAGTCGAGTAGAAGACGTGGCGAGCGAACCCGCCGTCCTTAGGAACAATAACGGCCTTGACGAGCGTGAACCCCATGGCTTCGGTATAGAAGCGATGAGTGGCCTCCATGTCCTTTACGGCGATGGCGATGTGGCTATATCCCATGCTCAGAAGTTAGTTGACCCACAGCAATCTCACCCGTTCGGCTTCGCATGCGGGCCCAGTCGTGTCATCGGGTTCGACCATGGCGACATCGGCCTCGCGAGCGACGGCTCGTATCCTCACACCAACAATCCCGACGAGTGCGAGCACCCGGAGCGCTCCGTCGGGGGGGCCGTAACCACACGCTCTGAAACTCATGAGGAGACTCCGTTGCGATAGGCCTCGAGGACAAGCCCGTGGAAGTGGTGGAGGCCATGCTCACTGAGGCCGCTGCCCGTTGGATCCGTGACAATCCGACCCTGCGTGAATGCCGGGGTGCTCATGCCGCGTTGCACGCTCTCGACCAGATTGATGTCCTCGACCTGAAGGACCTCATCGAGATAGGCGATCGATTCGAGTTCGGCCTCATTGGGCGCCTTCGTCTCGAGGAAGAAGTCGTAGGTCTCGAGCGTGCGACCGGCACCGTCGGGGATCACGTTGAGCACGATGAAGTTGCCCCGACCCGGATACCGCATGAGGCAGGTGTTGGGCCACAACCACCAGACCGCGTGAGTGGTGACGGTGGCCGCCGAAACGTCGTATGCCGTGTTGTCGCCCTTGCCCGCGTCGGCCATATGGCTCGAGTAGATCCCGTGGGTCGTCACCTCATAGGTGTCCATGTCGACGAGCGACACGAAATCTTTGTGGGCGACATGGCAGTGGTAGCACTCGAGGAAGTTGTCGATGACGTTCTTCCAGTTGCTCTCGATCGTGTAGCTGAGGCGGTGGGCGAACGTCAACTGATCGATGTCGGGCGCCCAGTGGGCAATCTCTCGGCCGAGATCGCCGGCCTGTTCTGCGAGTGAGGGAGCAGTGACATCGAGGTTGACATAGACAAACCCGCCGAACTCCTCGACCTGAACCTCATCGAGGCAGATCTCACCGAGTTCAAAGTCGGGAAGGTGAGAGGTGTGACGAGCAGCGATCAGCCCACCATCAAGGTCATAGGTCCACGCGTGATACGGGCAGACGATCGAGCGAGTCGTGCCCTCGTCCTGCAATAGCTCATGCGCCCGGTGTTTGCAGACGTTGTAGAACGCTTTCAGCTCGTCGTTGTGGGTGCGCACGACCATGATCGGCATCCCCGCGATGATCGCAGTGGTGTACTGCCCGGCCTCTCGCACTTTCTCGCGGTGACAGACCCACTGCCAGGTGCGAGCGAAGATCGTTCGCATCTCATGGTTGAACCAAACGGGGTCGACATAGGCGTCGGCGTGCAGCGACTGGGAGTTGAGCGGATCCTTGGAATGGCCTTCCGCCACCGCCTCCAGCTCAGGTATTGAACGGTCGTTCAAGTTCATGGGCAAAGAGTAGCGAGACCCACCGATACCTGCCCTCGGCGTGTCCCTCTAGGGGTAGCGGCTGCGCGGGCCAGCCGTGGACCAGTCCATATGGTTGCGGACATACAGATTGCCCACGTCACGGGGAGGGTCGTAGTCCCACGTGTGCCGAGGACCGACCGCCATAGCGGCGTGGAGGGCATGGCGGGCTCGTTGCGACGCGAGCACCTCCTCACGGATGCCGTCTCGGTCCCATCGGGCATCGACCTCGGCGGCGAAGCCCGCCGCCAGATCGGCGTGCTCGACGATGCCCGCCAAGTTCGCGCGCTCAAGCGGATCAGCCTCGATGTCGTAGAGCTGAGCCGGGTCGGTGTCACAGTGGATGTACTTGAAGCGCCCGCGCCGAATCATGAACATCGGATGCGAAGTCATCTCCCCCATGTACTCCCCCGTCGTCTCATCGACCGGGTCGGTGCCTCCCGTAGCCGACTCGATCAGCGAACGGCCCGCCAATTCAGCGCCGAGTTCGGGCCAGGCTCCACCATCGGTAGCGATATCGAGCACGGTGGGCAGCAGATCGAGATGCGAGCTCACGTTCGTGACCGTCGTGTTGGCGATCCCAGGTCCGGCCATGATCAGCGGCACCCGTGCCGACCGCTCGTGAAACGACATCTTGAACCAGGCGCCCCGGTCGCCGAGCATGTCGCCGTGATCGCTGGTCACGATCACGATCGTGTTGTCGAGCTCGTTCGTCTCCTCCAGCACACTGACGAGCCGTCCGATCCAAGCGTCGAAATAGGTCGTGTTGGCGTAATAGCCGTGGCGCGAGTTGCGGACCTGCTCAGGTGTGTAACCGACATCTTCGGCCTGGATCGCTTCACGAATGCGACGGGTATGCGGGTCACGCGACTCGGCGTCCCACTCGTCGGGCATGTCGATCTCGTCGTGGTTGTACAGGTCCCACCACTCCGGTCTGGCCACATACGGGTCATGGGGATGAATGAATGAGGCGCACACAAACCACGGGCGCTCATCAGAGTCACGGGCCAGATCATAAAGTCGGCGAGTGGCCTGGTAGCCAACCTCTTCGTCATAGTCGATCTGGTAGGTGGCCACGGCCTGACCCGCCTCCTGGAGCGTGTCCATGCCGTGGTACCACTTGCCGATTCGCTCACCAGCGTTATCCCATCGTGGAGTCCAGGCGAAGTCGGCCGGGTAGATATCGGTGGTGAGTCGCTCATCGAACCCGTGCAACTGGTCCGGACCGACATAGTGCATCTTTCCCGACAGTGTCGTTCGGTACCCGACCAGGCGCAGATAGTGCGCGAGCGTCGGGACCGCAGCCGGAAACTCGGCCGCGTTATCCCACGCCCCGATCTTGTGGACGGGCTGACCCGACAACATGGTGAACCGGGCTGGTGCGCACAACGGCGAATGGCAGTAGGTGGCGTCAAACCTGGCTCCGCGTTCCACAAGCGAATCCATCGCCGGAGTCTGCACGATCGGATGGTCATAGGCGCCGGTGAAGTGCGGCGCGAGTTGATCGGCCATGACAAGAAGAACATTGGGACGCGACATGGCCGCGGACACTAGTGCCGCGTGTATCAGTGGGGAACCCCACACCGCGGCACAACCCATGCCATGGGCGAGCGACAGGCCTTCAATGTCAAGATTGTCTGCACATCACTGGCCTAGCGTGCATCCATGACTCGCATCAGCGTCGACGACTTCCTTCTCTTCTCAGACCGCACGATCGACGGGTTCATCGCCGCGACGAGCCGACTCGACGATTACTCCGTCAATCGATCGCCCTTCGAAGGCGCGAGTTCAGCTGCGGCACTGACCATCCATGCCCTCTCGGCCGCCACATTTTGGTGTGACCATGTAATCGCCGGCAACCCGACCAGCCGCGACCGTGCCAGCGAGTTCGTCGCCACCGCCACGGTGGCTGAACTCGTGCAGATCTGTGTCGACACCAAGGCATCGCTGCGCACGCTCGGGCCTGCGATCGACGCCACAACCACACTCCACATAGAGCCCACGGTCCAGATCGCACTCAGGCATCCATGGACAGTCGGTGCCGCGCTGATCCACGCCTATGAGGAACTGGCACAGCACCTCGGCCATGTCGAGATGACCGTCGATGTGCTTATCAACGCCTGACCCTTCCCGAGGGGCCTACGCTGGCAGCATGGCGCTCCAGATCCTGGTCCTCAATGGCCCCAACTTGAATTTGCTCGGCACACGCGAGCCGGAGATCTACGGGACCGACACGCTCGACGACATCCTCACCGATCTTCGCACGATGGCTGAGCAGCGCGGCGTCGAGCTGCGCGACACCCAGTCCAACAGCGAGGGGTCACTCATCGATTCCCTCCACCATGCCCGCGGATGGGCAGACGGCGTGATCTTCAACCCTGGTGCCTTCACCCACTACTCGATTGCCTTGCGCGACGCGGTCGTAGCGAGCGAACTTCCCGTCGTCGAAACGCACCTGTCGAACGTGCACGCCCGCGAAGAATTTCGCCATACATCCGTGTTGAGCGCCGTGTGTCTCGGTGTTGTCGGTGGCTTCGGCCGACACAGCTACTTCGCCGCTCTTGACGCTCTGCTACGCCATCTCGAAAGCTGAACTCGCCGAGTCAGCGGGTAAGGCCCCGGCATTTCAGGGACCGGACAACCTCTAGGCCTGTCCCTTCGTCATCAGCACTGTCCTGAAGCCGGCCGAGACGGGTACGGCCCGGACGCGCATCCCACATCGCGGCAAGCGAAACTGCCCCGCCAACGATGTAGACGAGCGCAGCGGCACTGGCGATGAACATGGCAAAGCTGACGAGGGCAGCGATCTCCGCCGCCGCCACACGAACGAAGAACCATCGCTGAAACGATGGCACGAACGCTGCCTCGCCACTGAGGTCAGCGTCGGCGACCAGTCGGCCGGCCAACAACTGGGCAAAAACGCTGCAACCGCCCGCAATCAGCAACGCGAGACCCTGACCCATGGCGCCTTCGACCCCATCCGCGGACGAGACCAGCACTGCCATGACTCCCATCACGGCGATAGCACCGACGAAAAGCATCCACAGCGCCCGCATCACCATCAACGAGTCGGGAGACTTCGCGGCCCGTGACATTCCAACGAACGGGAACACCATCATCGGCAGGGCCCGAATCGCGGGTCGCCAACCAGGGTCAAGGTTGTCGTCGGTCACTCGACAGTGATGCCGGCCGCCGACATCTCAGCGATGGCGGCCTCGGTGGTGTCGGGGGCAACGCCAGCACAGTGGTCGAGCAATACTCGCGTGGTGAACCCCGCCCGGTGGGCGTCAAGGGCGGTGGCTCGCACACAATGATCGGTGGCAAGTCCGACAACATCGACCTCCGTCACGTCACGCGCAGCCAGCCACTCGCCGAGCAGGATCGATTCATCCGCAGCGGCGCCACCATCGAAGCCGGTGTAGCTCGCGGTTGTGCGCCCCTTGAGAAACACTTCATCGACGGCAATAGCGAGCGCTTCGTGAAACCCGGCCCCATCGGTGTCGGCAACACAGTGGACGGGCCAGGGGTTCACGAAATCGGCCCCGACCTCAGGGTCGGCGAAGTGTTCACCGGGATCAACGTGCCAGTCCTTCGTGGCGACAACAGCGTCGTAACCAGCGCGTCCATGCCCAACAAGATCAGTGATCGATTGCGCCACGGCCGCGCCACCATCAACACCCATCGAACCCCCTTCGCAGAAATCGTTCTGGACGTCGACGACAATCAATGCTCGGGTCATGCGGGTACTCCTCGGATCAGGCTCCCCCACCACCGACTTGGGCGATGGGGACCGACAGTGGTTCTTCGACACCTTCCCAGATCGTGGGAATGGCGGGTGCGTGCGAGGGCCACGGTGTGCGATCAATGTCGTGCAAACGGCTACGCCGCTCGCCGCACCGGGCGCGGGCCTCGGCCGGGCTTGTGAGATCGGCGACGATCTCGCCGTCGCGAACCAGTGCCACCTGGGGGGCCATCGAATCATCGGGGAGTTCGACGGGAAGGACCGACAGGACCTCGCCGGTAAACCGACCGTCACGATCGACCGTGCGATGCACATCCTTGCGGCCACCGATCGTCCTCTTGCCCGGCGACAGCTTGCCGACAGCCTGAAGCTTGCTAGACGGTTCGGCGTCCGGAGCGATAGCGACCAGTTTGTAGACCATCGACGCAGTCGGATGTCCCGAACCGGTGACCAGGCTGGTGCCGACGAGATACGCGTCGATCGGTGCGTTGGCGGCTTCAAGCTCAGCTACTCGGAACTCGTCGAGATCACTTGACACAACAATCCGACAGCCGGTCGCGCCAAGCCCATCAAGTAGCTCGCGAGCAGCAATGGAATCGCCGAGCAGGTCGCCCGAGTCGATGCGCACGGCGCCGATGTCGGAGCCGACAACGGCGACGGCGCGGCGAATGCCTTCCATCACCTCGAAGGTGTCGACCAGATAGGTGGAGCCGATACCGAGCGTGTCACGTTGGGCGGCGAAGGCAGCCTCTTCCGTCTCATGAGCGAGGACGAATGCATGGGCCGTTGTGCCACCGGTGGGGATGCCATGGCGGCGTCCGGCCTCGAGGTTGGAGGTGGTGTCGAAGCCACCGACAAACCCGGCCCGCGCCGCCGCGACGGCAGACTCCGGATCGGTGCGGCGCGAGCCACCCTCAATGAGGAGCCGCCCGCCCGCAGCGTCAGCCATGCGTGCCGCCGCCGAAGCGACCGCACAGTCGTGGTTGAGTACCGACAAGATGACCGTCTCGAGCACCACGCACTCGGCGAACGTGCCCGTAACCGTGATGACTGGGCTGTACGGGAAGAACAGCTCGCCCTCGGCGTAGCCGGTGATGTCGCCGCTGAACCGGTAGGCGGCCAGCCAATCAGTCATCTCACCCTCTTGCACCACACCGGCGGCGACAAGATGATCGACCGTGGCAGCATCGAACCGGAACCGGCTCAACGCGTCGAGCACCCGCTCGATTCCGGCCATCACGCCATACGCACGACCAGCCGGAAGCCGGCGGGCGAACACCTCAAACACGGCGCGGTGATGGGCGCTGCCCGACTTCAGCGCAGACGCGACCATCGTGAGCTCGTAATGATCCGTATGGAGGGCGGACGTTGAACGTTCCACCACCGCACGTTATCGGCGCGGGGGCGAGGTCCCCGATTCCAGGCGTGGCGTCATGGCTGACCCAGCACTGTGGGACGAGCGCACGCCATAGGCTCAAGCACGATGACCAGCCCGTTCCAGATCATGCACTCGATGACCGCCGATCGCAGTGGTCTCAAGGGCAAGCAGATCAATGCCGAAACGCGGCGCCGCGTCGCTGCGTTTGCCGGGCCGTACCGCTCATCAATCGTCGGTTTCGTAGCTGCAACAGTTGCCGCCACCTTTCTCGGCCTGTTGCCCCCGCTGCTCATCCGCGAGGTATTCGATGTCGCCATCATCGGCGAAGGCGATGGCGGCTACCTCAACAAACTCTTCATCATCATGGTCGTCGCCGCGATCGGTGAAGCCGGCCTCGGTTTAGTCGAACGCTTCCTCTCCAGCCGAATCGGTGAGGGCCTCATCTTTGACCTACGCGTCCGCTTGTTCGATCACGTGCAACGCATGCCGCTCGCCTTCTTCACCCGCACTCAAACGGGCACGCTGATCTCACGGCTGAACAATGATGTGATCGGTGCACAACGAGCCTTCACCGGCACCCTTGGCACCGTTGTCGGCAACGTCATCACCCTCGGCGCCACGCTCATCACAATGCTGCTGCTCGAGTGGAAGCTCACCCTGCTCGCCATTGTGATCCTGCCAATCTTCGTGCTTCCTGCCCGCCGCGTCGGTGCCGGGCTCCAAGAGATCACCCGCGAGGGCATGAACGTCAACGCATCGATGAACAACACGATGACCGAACGATTCAACGTCTCGGGTGCGCTGCTCGTGAAGCTGTTCGGTCGTCACACCGCCGAGGCTGGCGATTTCTCCAACAAAGCCGGACGGGTCCGTGACATCGGAATCCGCTCGGCCATGTACAGCCGCATTTTCCTCATGGCGCTCACGCTCGTCGGTGCCATCGGCACTGCCCTCGTCTACTGGTGGGGCGGCCATCAGGTGATCGACGGCAGCATCACCCCAGGCACCCTCGTCGCCCTCGGCCTCTACACCGTGCGCATCTACATGCCACTCACATCGCTCTCCAACGCCCGGGTCGACATCATGACGGCGTTCGTCTCGTTCGAGCGGGTGTTCGAGGTACTCGATTCGCCAAACGCCATCGAAGACGCTGACGACGCCACCGAACTCACCTCCGCCACTGGCACGCTGCGGTTCAACAACGTCACCTTCCGCTACCCCGACCCCGCCCCCGGCACGCCCGAATCACTCGGCGGCGGCGAACAAACCGGCTCGCCGAGCGATGTCCTCCACGCCATCAACCTGTCTGTCGAAGCTGGACAGATGATCGCCGTTGTTGGTCCGTCCGGGGCGGGCAAGACCACGCTCACTTCTCTGGTTCCACGTCTCTACGACGTCACCTCCGGCAGTATCGAGATCGACGGTCACGACGTCCGCTCAGTCACCCAAGACTCACTGCGCCAGGCGATCGGTGTCGTCAGCCAGGACCCGCACCTATTTCATGACTCGGTTGGCGACAACCTGCGCTACGCCCATCCTGACGCATCCGCTCACGACCTCATCGTTGCCTGCAAAGCGGCTCGTATTCACGACGTGATCGCCGCCCTTCCCGAGGGGTACGACACCATCGTCGGCGAGCGTGGATACCGTCTGTCCGGCGGCGAGAAGCAGCGTCTGGCCATCGCTCGCATGCTGCTCAAGAACCCCGCGATCGTGGTGCTCGACGAAGCCACATCGCATCTCGACACCGAGAATGAAGCCCATGTGCAAGAGGCTCTCTCCCATGCCTTGCAAGGCCGCACCTCGCTCGTCATCGCCCACCGCTTGTCGACCATCACCGACGCCGACGTCATCGTCGTGCTCGACGAGGGCCGCATCGTCGAACAAGGCACCCACGACGAACTCCGCCACGCCGGCGGCGTCTACGAGGACCTCTACGCCACCCTCGTCCAAGCCGAAACAGCCGACTAGCGATCTATCCGTTGGCGGATCTGGCGCCTCAACGGCCTAGTGCGCGCTCGGTCGCTCGACCAATGAGCCAGGCATGAACAGGATCAGGGCCGCTCAGCATCTCGGGGTGCCACTGCACGCCAATCGTCGCCTCGCCCGCGAATTCGATTGCTTCAATCGCGGGTTCGACATCACCGACGCTGTGGCCACAGGCAATGACTCCGGCACCCACCGCGGCGATGGTCTGATGATGAAGACTGTTGACCGACGTCCGTTCACCGTAGAGCCCGGCCAACGTCGACCCCGGCACGAACTCGACGTCGTGGAGCAGATGATCGATCGGCAGATCGTGTCGGGCGTGTTCGGGAACGTGGGCGTTCATCGTCCCACCAGCTCGAACGTTCAAAAGCTGAAAGCCGCGGCAGATGCCGAGAATCGGCAAGGCCACATCTCGGGCGGCATCGAGCAGGCCGAACTCGAAGGCATCTCGATCCGGCTCAAGGGCCGTGAGATCCGAGGTCACCTCCCCGCCATAGGCGTCAGGATGTAGATCGGCGCCGCCGGAAAGAACCAGACCATCCAAACGCTCCACCACATCGAGAGGAGTGTCGGCGCTCACGAATACCGGGAGCCCGCCGGCAGCCACGACAGCACGGGTGTAGTGACCAAAGAAGACATCGACGTCGATGGTGCTGAGAACGCCCGGAAGCCCGCCGATCTGAGAACCGGGCTTTCTTCTCCCCGTCAGACCAATGAGCGGCTGCATCACTCGGGGGTCACATAGGCAGCGGTGATCCCACCGTCGACCACGAACTCCGTCCCAGTGGTGAACGAGGCATCATCCGATGCGAGCCACAACGCAGCTTTGGCCTGCTCAGCGGCGTAACCGAATCGGCCCATCGGGATATGTCGGAGCCGACGCTCCTTCTTCTCCTCGGTGTCAAGGTAACTCATCAACAGCTCGGTATGGAGAGGACCAGGGCACAGCGCATTGACCCGAATGTTCTCTCGGGCATGGACCACGGCCAGTTCACGACTCATCGCCAACACTCCGCCCTTCGACGCGGTGTACGCAATTTGGGGTGTGGCAGCACCCATGATCGCCACAAAGCTCGCCGTATTAATAACAGAGCCTCCTCCGGCCCGACGCAATGCTGGAATCCCATAGCGGCAGCCCAGCCACACTCCCTTCAGATTGATGTCGATTGTCTGGTTCCAGACGGATTCATCGGTCTGCTCCGCGTCACCATCGTCAGGGTGCATGATCCCCGCGTTGTTGAACAACACATCAAGGCGCCCGAACGCGAACTCAGCCGCGGCCACCATTGCCTCCGCGTCAGCCGCCACCGACACATCGGCACCCACGGCAATTGCCACACCACCCCCGGCTTCAATCTCGGCACATACACGTTCGGCGCCTTCGCGGTCGCGATCGACCACGGCCACGCTGGCTCCTTCTGCCGCGAACAGCAGTGCTGTTTCGCGGCCAATTCCTGATGCTGCACCGGTAATGAGGGCGGTCTTGTCTTGGAGTCGCACGCTGACCAGCAAAGCAGATTTCAGACCCGGTCGCGAATGCACACCTAGCCCGCCGACCTCTGGGCTCACACGGAACCTCTCACCGCGGGCCGTTCGTAGGTGCCCTCATCTCGTCATTCATGATGGGCACGGTCCACACATTCAGCGTGATGCTGATGGGTACGGATGTAGGGAAGCCCCAGCCAAACGGCGATGACGATGAGGACCAACATCATCGCTGAGCCGGTCGCGTACGCGACAGCGCGGCCATAGCTCTCGTAAACCATGCCGATAATGATCGCCGCGAACCCACCGCCAAGGGCCTGCGCCGCACCAAGCAGCCCCTGCGCGCCGGCCTGGCGGTCTTCAGGAACCGCAACCGCAACCGCAACACCGGATGCTGCGATGCTGAACCCGTCGACAAGCGCATGGACCATGGCGAAGGTGAAGATCCATCCACCGCTCGGCAACTGGCCGTACAGGAACATGAAGACAGCGGTGATAGAGAGCCCCGCAGCACCCACTCGAAACGGCCCGTGGCGCTGAGCCAGCCGTCCACCGGTGGAACCGAAAATGATGATCGGCAAGGCGAAGAGCGTGATACCTCCGTTAGCTAGCCAGGTAGCCGTTCCGAGGTCCTCATGCACCACGTCCCACAGCGCATCAAACGAGCCGATCATGACGTACACGGCGGCGCCAAGCACGACTGCGCCGGCCACAACGCGCGACCGCAGCAGGTCCAGGGCGAGTCGCTGGCGAACAACCGTCTTGCTGCGCTCCACCTTCACCCGGAGCACGCCCGGAAGACAGAGGACGGTGAGGATGGCGATGACCACGAACGGTGCAGCAAGACCTGCCGGGCCTACGAGCACGGCGGCGACTGCGGGACCGAGGGCAAAACCGAAGACGTCGGCAGCCATGAGCCGACCGAGGTTGCGCCCGAGGTTCTTCGGATCAGCCACAACAATAATCTGCCGGATTGCCGGTTTCGCAGCCCCGGCGCCCAGTCCCGAAATCGCACGACCGAGAAAAATAGGTGTAAGCGATTCGCCGAATCCCATCATCAGCAAACCCGCCACCGATGCCACCACCCCCAACACAATGGTGACCCGGGCGTGGCCTCGATCCGCCAAGGGGGCAAAGAGAATCTGAGAAACGAAACCCGCAAGAAACCCGCCTCCGATCACCAGCCCAATCGAAGACTCACTTATCCCGTACTCATCGCGGAAATCGCCAACAACGGTGAACAGCACGCCATAGCCCGCCGCCAGAGTCGCCGACAAAACGCTGAACATCCGCACACCGGGAACCCGTGTCATCTGAGCAGGGTACGAATGTCTGCGTACGCCCGGTTATTCGTAGTGCTCGACTACGACCTCGCCGGCGCGCATGTCGGCGATGGCGCGTTGCACGTCGACTATGGACGCCTCAAGTTTGGCACTCGCCGATTCGGAACCAGCCCCAAACGGCAGGTCGGCGATCAACGCACCGAGTCTTTCGTGGGCACGCCAAGCCGCGTACTTGGCCCACTCGGTGTAGAGCAGTTCGGGATCATCGACCACAATGAGGTCACGCGAACGGCTCTGCTCATCCGCCGACGAATCCATCGCCACGTATCCGTTGACCATCGAAATTCGTTCGCCCAACGCATTCAACGGTGCACCCCGGTGCACGATCATGTTGCCGTGCAGAGCTATCGCGTAGCCAGGTCCTGGAAACTCTGGCGCGACGACACGCTCGCGAGGCATCACCTCACCCCGTGCGCGCATCTCGACCATCTCGTGTTTGGTGCCTCGGAACCACTCGAAATGGCCGCCGTCGAGTGTGGCCGGATCGGTCACCGTCATCACACAATCGAGCGGCAGCGTGTCGTGGTGCCATTTGTCGACGGCATCGCTGAGGTTGGTGGGCTGATAGTTGATGTGGCCGAGGTGGAGCGGCATTGCGTGGGGCGCAACGTCGACGCCATAGATCGACGCCATATGAGCGGAGACCTCGGGCGAAATACAGAGGTCGCGCAGCCAACGTGACCGATAACAACCACCTCGCGTCATCCGCTCGATCCGGTCACCGGCGGGCTTGGCGAAATCAAGCAGACGTCGGGCGAGGATGAGCATGATTTCGGCGCCCTCATCGGAGAGAACACGAAACGGCGATGAGCACGCTACCGGTGTGGCTTTGGTGGCGATCTCGGCGTCGTCATAGCCGAGATCGCTGAGCATCACGATCTCGGTCGGCGCTTCGAGGGCCAGATGCCGAGTTGGGTCGAACTTTGGCTCATCGGTGAACCACTCGTAGCCCGCTGGCTGCGCTGACGGAAACGACACTGCGGTGCTCATGGCCACATTCTATCGCAGACAGATCTGCGGCCTACGATCTTCGAATGCGTCGCCTGCTCCCAATAACCCTGCTCGTCGTCACCTTGCTCATCGCTGCATGCAGCGACGACCCAGACGGATCATCGGGCCTCGACGACGGCACCTCAGCCGACACTGACTCAACCGACACTGACTCAACCGACACTGATTCAACCGACACTGCAGGACAAGAAGACGGGGCTTTCTCCGACGATGAATCCTCTGTCATGACGGCCACGTTCGCCGTACGCGCCTCTGCGGGTCAGGTCACGATCATGGGCGCCACGCCCGACATCGATGCCGAACTCACAAACGGCACCGATACGTACAGCGGTGTCGTCGACGACCTCGGCAACCTGATCTTTCGGTTGGTCGAACCTGGAGACGGCTATGTGGTCACCACGTTTTCCGCCCCCGACGAAACGAGCGACACCTTCACCGTGCCCACGCTCGACGATCATCCGGACCCCGATTTCTACTCTGCGCAGACACTCGAAGAAGGCCTCAACTACATCGAGATGCGCGACGGCACGCTGCTATCGGCCATGGTGCGGTTCCCTGAGGCTTCCGGCGACGGGCCATTCCCGACCGTGGTCGAATATTCCGGCTATGACCCGTCGAGCCCTGTCGAGGAGGAACCGACGATCGGCATTTATCGGGCACTCGGCTATGCCACCGTCGGCGTCAACATGCGTGGCTCTGGCTGCTCGGGCGGCGCCTTCGACTATTTCGAGCCGCTTCAGTCCATCGATGGTTACGACATGATCGAGGCCATCGCCCATCAGGACTGGGTCGAACACAGCCATGTCGGCATGGTCGGCATCTCCTATTCGGGCATCTCGCAGCTCTATGTGGCCGCCACCCAGCCGCCGTCGCTCGCCGCCATCACACCGTTGGGGGTGATCGAGGACAGCTATCGGTCGACGATCTACCCCGGTGGTATCTACAACAACGGATTCGCGAAATCCTGGGGCGACTCCCGCCAGGATGCCAACGACGCCTACGGCCAGAAATGGGTCGAGCAACGAGCAGAGTTTGGTGACGACGTGTGTGATGCCAATCAGTTGCTGCGGAGCCAAAACCGCGATCTCGCTGCTGAAGCCCTGGCACATGCGTTCTACGACCCGGCCATCGGCAACCAACTCTCACCACGGACCTTCGTCGACCAGATCACCGTCCCGACACTGCTCGGCGGCGCCTGGCAGGACGAGCAGGTCGGTAGCCGTTTTGCCACCATGCTCGACAACTTCACCGGGACCGACGTGTTCAAGGCATACCTCTTCAACGGTGCCCACGCCGACTCGCTCGGCCCCGAAAACCTCCAGCGAGCTTCTGAGTTCATGGATGTCTACGTTGCCGAGAAAACCCCTGCCATGGGTGTATTCATCCGAGCTGCGGCATCGATCCTGTATGAGCAGGCATTCGGAGTGACCGGGGTGGTCGTTCCCGACGACCGGTTCACCTCGCTCGACGAGGCTCGCACCACCATCGAGTCCGAACCGATGATCACCCTGTTCCTGGACATGGGATCCACAGATTTCGCCCCCGGAGCGCCCCAATCGCGCAGCCAACTCATGTTCGACTCCTGGCCACCGTCGGCGGCGGAGATGATGTCGTGGTCGCTTGTTTCGGGTGGCGGTCTCGATGCCGACTCGGCGCCAGAACTAATCGTCGAGGGAGGCGTCGTTGAGTCCTTCGTGGTCGACGTCGACCGATCACAAGAACTGACCAAGACCGCCGACGGCGAGGACGACGCCAACGAGTTCGACAATCTTGTCTGGGCCGCGCTCGATCCCGGCAACGCCCTCGTCTATGACACTGCACCGCTGAGCCGCGACTATCTGCTCATCGGCAGCGGTTCGGTCCGCTTGTGGGTCTCTGCTGACGAAAACGATGCCGATCTGCAGGTAACAATCAGCGAGATACGCCCCGATGGCCAAGAGATGTACGTCCAGTCTGGATGGATCCGAGCATCGCACCGCCAACTCGTCGGGCCCGACGACGACCCGGACATGATCTACACCCACGCCGAAGCCGACACCGTCACACTGCCACCCGCTGAACCCACCGAAGTTGTCGTGGAGATCCTCCCCGCCGGCCACATCTTTCGAGAAGACTCCCAGATTCGACTCACGGTCGACAGCCCCGGCGGGAACCGCAACCTGTGGGCGTTCGACGTGCTCCCCTACGACGGAACCAACATCTACGTCAGCCTGGGCGGCGACACCAACTCCGTTCTCGAACTGCCACTGATGCCGGCACCGGCCGGCATCAGCGAGGAACTTCCAGTCTGTGGCGCTCAGCGCAGCCAACCCTGCCGTCCGGCTATCGCCTGGACCAACACGCTGGTCGGCTGACCCACGCCGAGCCGCACACTGCAGACAGGCCCCCTACGTGGGTCAGGTGCGGCTGGCGGCGGGGGCGACAGGTTCAGAACGAGAGAGACCCATGCCTTCGAGTCCACTGAGGAATGGCGAACGCAGCAGGATCAGTCCGGCGAACACGAGGGCGCCAACGAGGAAGTACATGCCGGCGTAACCAAAGCTCTCGGCAACGAACCCAAGGGCCAGAGTGCCAACCGAATTAGCGATGTCACCAAACGTGGTGACAGTGGCGACGACCTTCGAACGGTCAGCGTCGTCTGCCGAGTCGACCGCGATCAGGATCATGAGCGGCACGTTCCACGCCAGACCCAGGGCGAAGACGAATGCGCCGAGGTAGAGCTGTCCCGTGCCTTGAGCGGTGGCAAGAATCAATACACCGGCGATCACGAAAGATTGGGCGATGCTGGCCAGGGTCCGCCGCGGCAATCGCGCCATGACCCGACCCTGGACCAGACGCATAGCCATAGTCGTACCGGAGTAGAGCAGAAGGAGCCAGCGGACTTCCTCCATGCCGAACTCTTCGGCATAGTCGGCGATGAAGGCGTTGAACCCCATGAACGCCGTGAAGACCATCAGGTTCACAAGGCCGACTCGCGCCGCGACCGGATGGAAAACCTCACGCATCCTCGCGGCGGGAACGACATTGTCAGGTCGCGTCTCGGGTAAGGCGATGGACACCATCGTGGTGAGCAGGGCGAACCCAGTCGCCATCAGATACGTCGGCTGGAAACCCCACTCCTGCATGACCCATTCGCCCGATGTTTGGCCAATGGCGAACCCGACCAGCACCATCGTCGAGAATGCTGCGAACACACGGTCTCGATGCTCCGCCGATGGCAACTCAGTAGCGGTCGTGGCAAGGGCGAGATACATCGCCGAAGACCCGGCCCCGGTGAGAACACGCACCACGAACAGGACCCACAGGTGGCCCGTCTCAGCAGCGAAGATGTGCCCAATCTGAGCTACCGCCACGATCAGGGAACCCACGATCATCAGTGGGCGTCGGCCATACCGATCGGACATCACCCCCGCCAACGGGCGAGCGAACAACATGCCGACAGCCAGCAGCCCAAAGACCAGACCAATGTCGGCCTTCGAGCCATCGAACTCCCGCTCTACCAATCGCGGCAGAACCGGGAACGAAAGACCTGCGACCGAGAAATAGCCGGCTGTCGCCATAAAGAGCCCGACAACCCGCGTTGTATAGACGCGAGGCTTGGGGGACATGCGTGGCACCGTACCGGTGAGGGGGTAGACAACCTGCGTGGGATTTGCCGGCCGATCAACCAACTCGATTCCGGTCCCCGGCGCCTACGCGTTTGCAGGTTGGGTCTTCCGTCTCTTTGCCCGCTGGATGAGCAAACCCGGCTCGGACCCATTGCCCGACCTCAATGGTCGAGCCACCGTGATGGTCGCCAATCACAGCAGCATCTCGGATGTCTTCTACGCGATAGCGACGCTCTCTAACTGGCGTTACCCGGCCCGTTGTCTGGTGCGCTACAGCTATTTCGGCAACCCGTTGATGGGCGCTTTTCTTCGCTCTATCGATTGCATTCCTGCCGGCGGCGGCGGGTCAGATGCCACCGCCATCGCACTCGATACCCTCGCCTCGGGTCGACCGGTCGCCATCATGCCCGAGGGACGGGTCACCCCACGCCACCAGCGCGAGCCTGATGGGATGGGGCCGTTCCGTCCCGGTTTCATCGAGATCGCACGACAAGCAGATGCTCAGATCCTCCCCGTCGCTCTGATCAACGCCGACGAAGTGTGGGACAGCCGCTCCAAGTTGCCGCGACTACTGCCGATACGCCGACCAAGCGTCACCCTCGGGGTCGGCACTCCGATCCAACTCGGCGACCGGGACGACGCCACCATCGAGGCCGAGGTGCGCGCCCAGAGGGCATCGATTCTCGCTCAAGCCTAACTTCAACCGATGGCATCACTCGACGCAGCAATTCCCATCGTCTTCCTTCACGGCTTCGCCACCAACACCCAACGCACATGGAAAGAACCCGGCTGGTTCGACCTTGTCAAGGAAGGCGGACGGCGAGCGGTGGGCATCGACCTACTCGGCCACGGTGACGCAGACAAGCCACACGACCCGGATGCGTATGCCGCGCTCGTCGACAACGTGATCGCTGATCTGCCCGTCGATCCGAGCGGCGAGTCAAAACTCGGCTTTCAACGCCAACTCGACATATGCGGCTACTCGATGGGCGCCATGACAGCGCTCGAGATCGCCATTCGTTACCCGACGCTCGTCCGCAAGCTCGTGCTTGCTGGTGTCGGTGAAAATGTGATTGGTGGTGGCCGCCGACCAAACGAGGGAGACGTTGACGAGGACACCGGTCTCGATGATGTCGGCTACCGGTTCCAAGGCATGTTCAACCAGCCCGGTAACGATCCTGTGGCCCTCGCTGCTCTCTCAGAGTATCGATCGCGTCGGACTGGCCCGAGGATCTTTACCCCCGAGACGCTCGCCACGGTGCAAGCCGACTGCCTGATCGTGATCGGTGATGAAGACTTTGTGGGTCGCCCTGAGCCGCTCGCCGAACTCCTCCCCCATGTCAAGACCGTGATCCTCCCAGGCGTTGACCACTTCGGTCTGCCCAAGCAGTTCGGCTTCATCGATGCTGCCCTCGAGTTTTTGGGTGCCGTTCCCGACTGGTAGCGCCTAACCTCATCCATCTAGGGCCGCTAGCTCATCGGGTAGAGCAGGAGACTTTTAATCTCAAGGTGCCGGGTTCGAGCCCCGGGCGGCCTACCACTTCTGATCATGGGTATTGCTACCTGAGGACATGAGGACCAGCCTCTTGGTTGCTCACTCGTTGCTCAACGTCGCGAATCTCTGGCGATCTAGCTCCCGAATGGGTTATCGACAGTAGAACATTGCGTCCCGTTGCACAGTGGGCCCCCGACGACATCATCAAGAAAGCGCCGCGCCACTTCGTAGATACCTCGCGATGACCAAGAGCTTCGGCATCCAGGTAGTCCGGGTCTCTGAGTAGGTCGTCGACGACACCGTCACACTCAGATCGCAGCGACGTGCGGGCTTGATGACAGCCCTACCCCTACCCCCTCGGGGGAGAGAGAAACGATTAGGTAGGGGTAGGGGTGGAAGCCCTTTGAGAAAAAGGGTGGTTCAGTCCAGCCCTATCGCATCGGTCAGGTCCGCACCGGTCAGATCCGCACCGCGCAGGTACGCACCGGTCAGATCCGCACCGGACAGATCCGCACCGGACAGCCAAGCACCGGACAGATCCGCATAGGACAGATCCGCACCAGACAGATCCGCATAGGACAGATCCGCACCAGACAGATCCGCATAGGACAGATCCGCACCGGACAGG
>JABIQM010000240.1 GCA_018699415.1 Acidimicrobiaceae bacterium | reverse complement strand
TCATCGACGACGACCCACCCGAGCGCTTCGCACCACCACCGACCCAGCGCACCCGGGTCAGGCGTGGCGACAACGACTTGTTCCCACTCAAGGCCCATGGCACGACGATAGACGCATCGCTCCCGGGCTACGTGACCACCACGCCGAGCAAGCCCCAGCGGCAGGTCAATCTCATGGTCCAATGGTGTCGATTGGCCGTCCGTCGATCTGAGAGAAGGTTGGCCGCACCTTCGTGACTAGCATCGGAGTCGTGGCGCTAGGTGCGGCTACGTAAGTCCGTTGAGGCGGTTGAGGTTCGCGTGAGCTTTCGGGTCGAGGTCTCGGCCCTGGAGAGCAGCATGGTCGGCCTGGTATCGGTGCGCTCGGTAGATGCCCACAGCTGGATCTCCGTTGGGTCGGTGGTTGACGAATGGGTTGATCCACTCCCATACCACCTGGTGGTCGCGCGTCACCTCGAAAATGCGGCCGCTCGACCCCTCGCAGACGAGGACGGATCCAGACCACAGCCGTTCAGCGCCTGAGATGTAGTTCGAGAAGAATTGATGCGTCGGTCGGCTCTGGTACTTCCAGACAATGTCGCCGGTGCTCACACAAATCTCCAACACACGGGAGGCTGAGACGCCGTTGTCGAACACTTGGATCAGGTCGTCGCCCACCCAGGTGGCGTGATGTTGGCCGTGAGTGTCGGTGAACTTGAACGTCAGTTCTCCCGTGGCTCCATCGATGACGCCGACGCGGTCGTTAGTCCTTGCCGAGAAAACAATGTCACCCGCGTCGTTGACATCGATGGAGTTGACGTGGGTCCACTCCCACCGGCGTTTGGTCGAATGGATGGGATCGCGTACCGGGTCGAGCAGTTCCCATGTGTGGATGCGACGGACCTCGTTCCCGGCTGGGTTGATCTCGACGAGGTCGTCGCCAAGTAGCCGAGGCAGCCGTTCACGCGGCAGTCGGTGCCCGCCGCGCACTTTTTTGTGGAGTTCCGCGGAGAGCTCCACCCACTCGGGAACCATCGTGTTGCCGTTGGGAAGTCTCACGAAGTCATGATGTTGAAATCTGTTTTCGTAGCGCCAGACGACGTTGCCGTCCCAGTCGACTTCGAGCAGGGTCGTCTTGTATCCGCCCAGACGGGTGACATGGCGAGCGAACGGCGGCGGGGCTTTGGTCGGCTCATCCTCAGGGGGTTCCGGAAGGTTGACATCGGAACCTGACATGAGGAGATTGCCGTTGTCGAGTAAACGCCCGTACCCGGGTTTGATCGTCTCGAAGGTCCATGTATGGACGACGCGGCCGTTCATGTCGAGGAGATATGCCGTTTGATCCGAGCTCGGGGTGACAAGGGTGTACCCCTTGGTCGATAGTTCCGGCTGGTTCCAGGTCAATCCGGTTGGTCGGTTTACTGACCATCCCATGGGGCCTCCTCGGTTGCAGTGCTTGGCGGTGTGTGGCTATCGGGTTGCGCTCGGTCTTATGCCGGTCAAGGGTTGAGAACGTAGAATGTATTCGAGGTGTCGGTCTCATGGGAGCTGCGCTGTCCACACGATTTTGCCTATTCTCGACGAGTCCAACACCCATCGCCGTGAATCCCTACATCGACGTGCCGCTCGGGTCTTTCTTTTTCGATCCGGTTCGCCGCTGCCCTCCGTCTCCGATACTGCTCCTCACCTCCTGCAGCCGCTGACGTTGGCCGCCATTTTCGTCGAAGTTCTCAGGGGCGAGCCACCCCCGTAGGGCCGGTCCGACCGAGTCGCGCCATCGTTTGTCGGTAAGACCGAACCAAGCCGTGTCTCGGTTTCGGCCTTTGACAACCAAATGCTGGGCAAAGATGCCTTCATAGCGGAAGCTGAGTCGAGTAGCAGCAACACGACTTGGCGCATTGAGTGCGTCGCATTTCCACTCATAGCGGCGGTAGCCAAGCTCATCGAATGCATGTTCCATCATGAGGTACATAGCTTCGGTTGCCTGGACGGTCCCTTGTAGCGGGGGCGAGTAGGTGATGCCACCAACTTCGATCGATCCCATCTCCGGGACGATGTTCAAGTAGCCGGCAACACCTATCGGTAGGTCCTCGGGCGTGCAGATTGCCAGGTACTCGACATCATCAGCGCGCACCGATTGCTCCACCCACTCTGCATAGGACTCACCGCTGCTGAATGGACCCCAGGGCATGTATGTCCAGTGGCTGGGCGCGGCAAGACTCAGTGAGGCATAGAGAGGCTCAGCGTGCGTTGGAGAGAGCGACTCGAGACGTACCGTGCGGCCAGTCAGCCCTCGACCGCTTGGCCGTCGTGCTGTGGTCCACTCAGGCAGCGCATCGCCGATGGGCTGGTCGGATTCGCTCGGTTGCATGGTGACAGCCTAGATACCAGCCGTGTTACCAATCGACTGGCGATTCTTTCATGCTCGGATGTATGGCTTCGGCGCGTTGCTCATCATGATCTTTGTCGTCGGCTAGCGTGGTGTTTATGGCACGGTGATTGGCCTTCGTCTTCTGGATGGGCTGCCCTTCTCAACGAGCCGGGGACCGCCTTCACGTGGCGCTCTTCGTACGACTTGATTTAGGAGGCATGCGGATGGCGCGTCCATGAGCGAGCAGACCAGCAGTAACGAGGGCACCGAGAAGGTCCATGGCATCTGGTCGGGGGCGTATCTTCCGATGACACTCGCCACCTTGACGATTGTCGCCTTGGTTGGCTTCGGCACGCTTGCACTGATTGCGGCGCTTTCCAGCATCGCTGAGGACCTAGGGCAGATCGGCCTCTTGCCGTGGGTGTTCACCGCCTATTTGGCGACGTCGGCAATCGCTGTGGTGGTGGCGGGGCCGGTCATCGACGCGATCGGTGTTCGCCGTACGTTTCGTATCACGGGGATCTGGTTTCTTCTGTCCACGTTGGCGGCAGCGGCAGCGCCGTCGATGCCGTTGCTGATTCTCGCCCGTGGTGTGCAGGGCTTCGGTGGCGGCTTGTTGTTCGCTGTGGCTCTTGCGGCCATTGGCGTGGGCTATCCCCATGAGCTCCGCCCGCAAGCATTCGCCGCCCAGTCGGTGATGTTCGGAATCATGGGGCTTGGCGGCCCAGCCCTCGCCGGGGTTCTGCTGGCCTTCGGCGGCTGGAGGATCATCTTCATCATCCAGCTCCCATTGGCTGTGATCGCGCTCGCGTCGGGATGGACCACACTTCCGACCACGCGCCAGCGCCGGGCAAAGATCCAGACTGACTGGAAAGGTGTGGGTCTGATGGCCCTGCTGATCGTGTGCTCCCTGGTGGCTGTGGCCCAGATCGGCGTGCATTGGTGGGCAAGCGGCGCAGCACTCGCCGCGACGGTGGTGTTGATGGCTCTGTACTGGAATCACAGCGGCCGTGTCGATGCACCTGTGCTGGCCCGCGAACATTTCACCCGGTTCCCGCTGAGATGGGTGCATGTCACTACCGGGCTAGTGATGTTCAACGCATTGGCCGTAGATGACTTCCTGCCCTTCTATGTGCAAACTGCTCGGGGCCGATCGGTGGAATTCGCCGCGATCTCGCTGGTATTTCTCAGCCTGGGGTGGACGCTAGGTTCGCTCGTGTACAGCCGAGTGCTCAACAAGTGGCGCGAATGTGATGTGATCCTCCTCGGCTGTTGGCTCATTGTCCCCTCTATCGGCGCGGCCGGGATCACCATCGCCCTTGACTGGCCTCTGCCATTGTTGTTCGCCGCGTCTGCGCTCATCGGCATATCAGTCGGCCTGGTCACCACCGCTGGTCTCACCCTGTTACAGGCCAGCAGTGACATATCCGAAATGGGCCGAGTCACCGCCGCTCATCAGTTCATCCGGCAACTAGCCATCATGTACGGCATTGCCCTGGCCGGCGCCATAGTTCTTCTTGTCGTTGACCTCGAGGTGGGCGACGTTGACGCGGTACGCGACGTCATTGCTGGTGAAAATATTTCTCTTGGGACTGAGACAAAGGACGCGATCCGACACGGGTTGGCGTGGATACATGTCGCAACCGGGACCATATCCATTGGCTGTCTTGTGTTTGCAACCACTCTCGTTCGACAAACCAGCGGTCGGGTAACACAGGGATCCAACTGAAGTACGAGATGGTTCCAAACTTGCACTCTGCGAACAAGTGTTCGTAGAGTGATGAAGTATGGCCGCTGTCGAGTTACTGCCATCTGTCGTCGACCCCGACGAGGCGATCGCAGATCGGCGCGCCAGGCTACAACTCGTCAGTGATCGTGTCGCTCCGATGGCGCTGGCCCGGGAACGAACATTGCCACTTCTCGATGAGTTGATCAGCCTTTTTCCCGAAGGTTTACGGCGAGGTTCGACGGTGTCGGTTGCTGGTTCAGGATCGACCGCATTGGCGTTGGCTGTTGCAGCTGCCGCCTCAACGGCTGGTTCGTGGGTTGCCGTGGTTAGCGATCCAGATCTTGGGCTTGCGGCTGCTGAGGAAGCGGGGATTGCCCTCCAGCGAATGCTGGTTGTCGACCCTGAACCATCGTCGTGGAGTGCTGCAGTTGCCGCACTCGTCGGCGCTGTTGACATTGTGTTGGTGGCCCCCCGTCATCGGGTTCGTGATGCTGAGGCCCGGCGCCTTTCGGGTCGTCTGCGTGAACGAGGGTCGGTGCTGGTATGCACTAATGGTCGCTGGCCCAGCGGGGCAGATGTGCAGTTGGAGGTCGTCGAGAGCAAATGGTCGGGGCTCGGGTGCGGTCATGGGGTGTTGCAGTCCCGTCGGGTGACGGTGAATGGCGGTGGGCGAGGAGCATCAGCTCGACCGCGATCGGCCGACATGTTGCTGCCTGGTCCGCTTGGTCGGCCTGAGTTCGTCCATGTCGAAGCACCGGCCTTCGCTGCGCAGGGCTGACTCATGGTTGTTCCCGTGCGGACACTTGTTGCCTGGTGTCCTGATTGGCCAGTTGTAGCCACCGGTGTGCCGCTCGATGAACCAGTTGCCGTCGTCCACGCCAACCAGATTGTGGCATCGTCGCCTAGTGCGCGTGAGCAAGGCGTCGTGCGAGGGCTGCGGCGTCGAGTAGCCCAGGCTCGATGTGCAGAACTGCAACTTCACGAACGTGATGAGGCCCGAGAAGCACGCACATTCGAACCGGTGATCGGCACCCTTGACAACATCACGCCTCGCATCGAGGTCATCCGTCCTGGTACCTGTGCCGTCATCACCCGGGGCCCGTCTCGCTATTTCGGCGGAGATGAGAAGGTCGCCGGCCTCATTCGTGAGGCCATGGGCACGGTGTTGAATGGCCGCACCGAGGTTCGCATCGGTGTCGCCGATGGGCCATTTGCAGCAGAACTTGCGGCCCGGGCGGCCCAGCCGACCCGGCTGATCCCTCACGGAGAGGCCCCCGAGTTTCTGGCGCCGATGCGTGTGGCCGTGCTCGAACGACCGGAGTTGGCCGATGTGCTCGTGCGCCTCGGTATCGACACGCTTGGCGCGTTTGCCGCGCTACCGGCTACCGATGTGTTGGCCCGATTTGGCTCTGATGGTCTCGCCGCTCACCGGCTTGCGTCAGGACTCGACGAACGGCCCCCTGATGCGCGGCACCCGCCCGTTGACTGGTCGGTGAGCGCCGAAATCGATCCACCGGCGCTCCAGGTCGATCGAGTTGCCTTTGTTGCCCGCAGCCTTGCCGATGAATTCCATCAGCATCTCGGGCGTGCCGGTGTGACCTGCGTGCGAGTGGCGATTGAAGCTGAAACCGAATTCGGCGAGGAGTTCATGCGGCTTTGGCGCCACGAGGGCACGTTGTCTGATGCGGCGGTGGCTGACCGGGTGCGATGGCAACTCGATGGATGGCTCAACGGATCGGCCGCCACCCGTCCAAGTGGGGGGATCAGTCGGGTGTCGCTGATGCCTGACGAACTCATTGCCGCCAAGGGTCGTCAGCTTGGATTCTGGGGAGGGGAGACGGAGGTTGATGAGCGAGCGGCGAGGGTGGCTGCTCGTCTTCAAGGCCAACTCGGCGCCGATGCTGTTCGTGTTGTGGAACGACGAGGTGGGCGTCATTTTAGTGAGAGGCTCATGCTCGTGCCGGCGGCCACCGTTGAGTTGAGAGGCCGCACCTTGTTCAACGACTCTGAGCAGCCTCCTTGGCCGGGTGGCTTGCCAACTCCATCGCCCACGAGGGTGGTCACTGCGCCAAGAGCGGTCGAGGTGCTGGACAAGGCCGGCGAACCCGTGCAAGTCGATGGTCGAGGCTTGCTTTCGTCGCCCCCTACCGAACTCCGCAACAATCGCATCCGGGCTGAGGTCGCAGCGTGGGCTGGTCCGTGGCCGATCGACGAACACTGGTGGGATGCTGATGCACATCGACGCCAGGCCCGCTTTCAGATCGTCACCAGCGATGGTGTTGCCCGCATGCTCACGCTTGAAGGCGGCCAGTGGTGGGTCACCGCTGTATGGGACTGAGGCGACCATCATGGTGCAATGACCGAGCCTTCAAAGATTATCCAGCGTGGTCGCTGTGAGCGCTGGTTTGTGCGCCGCGGGTTACCGCATCTGATCGACGACTATTCGGCCACCGAAGACGTGCTCACCCGCACGGCACCCTTCCTCACAATTGTGATCTTTGCCGAACTGTTCCTTGCCTTTGGTGATCGCTGGAATGGATGGAGCCAACTGGTCGCCTTTATTGCGGGTGTTGGAGCGATGGTGGCAGCGCTCATCTTCGTGAATCGCTTTCGTGGCCGACGGCCACTGCAGTTACCCAACAGCGTCGGCCTCGTTGAGTTGATCCTCTATCTGGGTCTTCCACTTGTGCCGACAGCGATCGGCTCGGAGAGTTCGGTCGGCGACAACCTCGTCACGATCCTGGTCTCGAATCTCGTGATCCTTGGTCTTGCCTATGTCGTCACCTCATGGGGCCTGTTCCCGATGATGCGGTGGTCGCTCGGGCAGGTCACCCGTCAGATCGGCGATGTCGCCACGCTTGCCATGAAGTCGTTGCCAATCCTTCTCGTCTTCTCCGCGTTTATCTTTCTCAACGCCGAGATGTGGCAGGTCGCCAACGACTTCACCCTCGCGTACTTCGGGCTCGTGTCGGTGCTGATCACGGGGATCGGTGCAGCATTTGTCGTGTTCTCGGTGCGCCGGATCACTGTCGATCTTGCTCGGTTCGACGATTG
The DNA here is from genome assembly GCA_018699415.1 of Acidimicrobiaceae bacterium. GTDB lineage: Bacteria > Actinomycetota > Acidimicrobiia > Acidimicrobiales > Aldehydirespiratoraceae > JAACCU01. The sequence goes on along the minus strand of JABIQM010000240.1, from coordinate 20,876 downwards.
GGCGGGTGTCCGGGGCCGATGTGTTAATACTCCGGTCGAGGCATTGGTGCCGGAAGATGACGAGAAGCCGCCGGACGCTCCCGCGCTCGGACATCGAGCCGAGTTCAACGTAGGCATGTTGCTGTTCGTCGCTCAGGCGATACAGATAGCGCTCGTGGCGGTCGTGATTACGGCGTTCTATATCGTCTTCGGCTTACTGACAGTGCGAGAAGGAACCCTCGTGCAGTGGACGACGGCCACCGAACTGACCCGGTCAGCGGACTGGGCGCTCTACTGGAACGTGCTCGGTGGAGAGCTGGTCTTTACCCGACAGCTGATTTTGGTGTCGGCCTTCATCGGCATGATGTCGGGCTTGCAGTTCGCTGTCCAGGTGGTGACCGATGAGGCCTATCGAGCAGAGTTTGCCGAGGACATGACTGCTGAAGTTCGCGAAGCCCTCGCCGTTCGAACCGTCTACCTCACTCTCTAAACCGATTTCATTTCGAATAGTAAACGAACGTGTGTTCGTCTACGGTTGAGTGGGTGGGATGGAACAGTCCAAGCGTGCCGTGGAAGGATCTCGAGCAGACACTGTCTGATCGTCTGACAACGGGGCGCGTCCGGGAGCTGTGGGAGGGAGACGGTGGCGATAGCCCGGCCTGGACTCGTAAGCGGAGCGACTACACGCCACCCGCCGAGCCAGTTCGAACGCGCGGGCGAGTTCCCTACGCGGAACTGCACTGCCACTCCAACTTCTCATTCCTCGATGGGGCCTCACATCCTGAGGAGTTGGCCGAGGAAGCAGCTCGGCTCGGGCTTGAAGCACTAGCGCTCACGGATCACAACGGGTTCTATGGCGTGGTCCGATTCTCCGAAGCTGCGAAGGCGATTGGTCTGCCAACGATCTTCGGTGCCGAACTCACGTTGTTAGCGCCACCAGGGGACCTGGCGGATCGTTCGGCATCATCGTTGACCTCAGCAGATCTGAGTCGACCTGGCCCGCCTGATCCCCACGGTCAGCACCTCGTCATTCTTGCCCGCGACCCGCAGGGCTATGCCTTGCTCGCCCGAGCGATCAGCGAAGGCCAGTTGGCGGGGGAGAAGGGGGCACCCCGCATCCCGTATGAACGGCTTGTCGAGCTTGGCGGCACAGGCTCGGGTGATCACTGGGCTGTGCTCACCGCGTGCCGGAAAGGGCCGGTGCCTGCGGCACTGGTGAACGAAGGACCCGCAGCAGCTCGGCGTGAACTCGAGCGTCTCGTCAGCGACTTCGGTCGATCAAATGTGTTTGTCGAGTTGTGGGACCACGGGATGCCCACCGACTCGGTTCGTAACGACGGGATGGCTGGACTGGCTGTAGCCGCGGGTGTTGACATCATCGCTACCGCCAACGCCCACCATCACTCAGTTGCCCGCAAACGCTTGGCCTCGGCCATGGCGGCAGTCCGAGCCCGGCGCAGCCTTGACGAGATCGACGGCTGGCTCCCACCTGCCGGTATGCACTTGCGATCGGGCGAGGAGCAGGCTGCCAGGTTTACTCGTTATCCCGGGGTTGTCGAACGCGCGGCCACGCTTGGTCTCGAGTGTGCGTTTGACCTTTCACTCGTAGCGCCAAAGCTGCCCCCGTACCCCTGCCCGGACGGACTCAACGAGATGGGTTTCCTCGGTCGCCTCGTAGAGGAGGGCGGCGCCCGTCGGTATGGCTCGCGAGAAGCTGAGCGAGTCGAGGGTGCATGGGCTCAACTTGATCGGGAGCTTGCCCTGATCGACCAGCTTGGGTTCCCCGGCTACTTTCTCGTTGTTTGGGACATCGTCGACTTCTGTCGCCGATCCAACATCCTCTGCCAAGGCCGAGGATCTGCCGCGAACTCTGCGGTTTGTTTCGCTCTCGGCATCACCAACGCCGATGCCGTTTCCCTCGGCCTGTTGTTCGAGCGCTTCCTGTCTTCTGAACGTGACGGCCCACCCGACATCGACATCGACATCGAAAGCGACCGACGTGAGGAAGTCATCCAATACGTCTACGAACGCCATGGTCGACATCACACCGCCCAGGTTGCCAACGTCATCAGCTATCGGTCGAAGTCGGCTATTCGAGATATGGCCAAAGCCCTGGGTTACGCCCAGGGCCAGCAGGACGCGTTCTCCACGCAGGTCGACCGTTGGCGAAACGTCTCCGATGGTATGACAAAGGCAGGTGCTGTCGATTCCGATACGTCGATTCCGCTCCAGGTGATGGAGTTGGCGGCAGAGGTCGAGCACTTCCCCCGTCATCTTGGTATTCATTCCGGCGGCATGGTCATGTGTGATCGCCCGGTGATCGAAGTGTGCCCAGTCGAATGGGGACGTATGCCGAACCGCAGTGTCCTGCAATGGGACAAGGACGACTGTGCCGCCGCCGGGCTGGTGAAGTTCGACCTCCTCGGCCTCGGAATGCTGTCGGCATTGCACTATGCCACCGACTTTATCCGCGACTTTCACGGCATCGATATTGATCTGGCCGCGCTCCCCCAGGAGTCAGAGGTCTACGACATGCTCCAGAAGGCCGACACGATCGGTGTTTTCCAGATCGAATCTCGGGCCCAGATGGCCACCCTGCCTCGTCTCAAGCCCCGGTGTTTCTATGACCTGGTAGTGGAGGTGGCACTCATTCGGCCGGGTCCGATCCAGGGCGGGTCGGTGCACCCGTACATCCGTCGTCGTAACGGGCTCGAACCCGTCACCTATCTTCACCCATTGCTCGAGAATGCTCTGGCTAAGACCCTCGGCATACCGCTGTTTCAGGAACAGCTGATGCAGATCGCAATCGATGTCGGAAACTTCACGCCGGCCGATGCCGATCAATTGCGTCAAGCCATCGGGTCGAAGCGCAGTCGCGAACGTATGGAGCAACTAAAGGAGCGGTTCTTCGCCGGTATGCGTGACAACGGTATCGATGACGAGCTCGGTGAGCAGATCTGGTTGAAGCTGGCCGCGTTTGCCAACTACGGCTTTCCCGAAAGCCATTCCGTGTCGTTCTCGTATCTCGTCTACGCCTCGTCGTGGATCAAGCACCACTACCCGGCTGCATTCTGTGCAGCTCTGCTCAATGCTCAACCGATGGGGTTCTGGTCACCGCACACACTGGTGGGCGATGCTCGCCGCCATGGCGTGGTGGTGCGTACACCGGATCTCAATGCGTCCGCAGCCTCGGCCATTCTCGAAGGTGACAGCGAAGCTGAGGTTCGCCTTGGTCTTGAGTATGTGCGGGGGATTGGCACTGACTTGGCCGAGGAGATTTCGGCGGGACGCCCGTATGCGTCGGTAGAGGATCTCCGACGCCGCATGCCGAAGCTGTCGCTACCGATCTTGGAAGCGCTGGCCACGTCGGGGGCGTTCGGGTGTTTCGGCATTGACCGACGTTCTGCGTTGTGGACGGCAGGAGCGATGGCGCAGACCTCAGAGGATCGTCTGGCAGGGATCGTCACCGGCATCGATGCGCCAACTTTGCCTGGCATGTCGCCGGAGGAGCTTTCCCATGCCGACCTCTGGGCCACCGGCGTGGCCCCCGATGGTCACCCCACTCGCTACATCCGCGAGAAATTGACCGGTATCGGAGTAATCACCGCCACCGGCCTGATCGATCAACCAGCGGGAGAGAGGGTGTTCGTCGGCGGCGTTGTCACCCATCGCCAACGGCCGGCCACCGCGGGCGGAACCACCTTCCTCAATCTTGAGGACGAAACTGGGCTCATCAATGTGGTGATCTCGAAGGGGTGCTGGCAGCGCTACAAGGGTGTCGCCCGTGGCGCGCCAGCCTTGCTTATCCGGGGTCGCCTGGAAAAGGAGGAGGGAGTGATCAATGTGGTAGCCGACAAGCTCGAACCTCTTCCTGTGGGCAAGGCACCGGCATCGAGCGACTTCCGTTGATATCAATCTCTTCGGTTACGGAGCTATGTCTGGATGCTTTAGACGAGTACTCAGACCCTGGCCGATAATGCCGCGCTGGAGCACCCGGGTCGCATCGATCAATCCGCTGCCAGTCCCTGAACCGTCACCGGCCCAGGCAGACTGAAGCTGTGATGGTTTTGCGGATCCTGGTAGGAGCTATGGGTGCCATGATGGCACTGGCCACGATGGGGTCGGCGATTCGTACGGTTGTTGTTCCTCGCGCTGAGCAGGTCTGGATCTCGAGAGCCGTTTTCCGAGTCCTCCGATCGGTCATGCATCGCGGCAGCGAGGCGACGAAGGCTCGCTTCGCTCCGACTGCTCTCCTTGTCCTTCCGCTTGTCTGGAGTATTGGGGTTCTCCTTGGCTGCAGCGCCACGTTTTGGGCCCTAGGCGTCGAGCCATACCGCAACGCGTTCGTTCTTTCGGGGTCATCGCTCACCACACTCGGCTTTCGCACAACCGGCGATCTGCCGACACTTTTTCTCGCGATTCTCGAAGGCCTCGTCGGGTTGGGCCTCGTCGCTCTGCTCATCAGTTTCCTACCAACCATGTACAGCGCGTTCTCTCGACGCGAGATCGCAGTCGCCAAACTCCACCTCCGGTCGACTTGGAGCGATGGCACGGTTAGCCCAGCCTCGCTCCTCGTGCGCAATCAGCGCATAGCTGGTCTCGACCAGCTCAGCGAAATGTGGGGTGAGTGGGAGAATTGGTTTGTTGAGGTCGAAGAGACTCATACATCGTTTCCGATGCTCGCCTTTTTCCGATCGCCGGTCCCAGATCGCAGCTGGATCGTCAGTGCGGGCATTGCTCTTGACACGGCATCGCTGTATCACTCGACGCTTGATCTGCCCCGATCACCTCGTGCCGCGTTGATGATCCGAACCGGTTCGCTTGCGTTGCGTCGGATTGCCGACTTCTTTGGATTCGTTTACCCCAGCGACCCTCAATCGGGTGACCCGATCTCGATCACCCGTGCTGAATTCGACGACGTGTGCAACTGGCTGAGTAATGAGGGTCTGCCGCTGAGGGCCGATCGAGATCAAGCATGGCGAGACTTCGCTGGCTGGCGGGTCAACTATGACGTTGTATTGCTGCAGCTCGCTGACTTCGTTGACGCACCGGCTGCTCCTTGGATCTCTGACCGAACCGTTCCCTAGTTTTGTAGCCGAGAACGTGCTCGGCTTCGTTAGGTCGTATCGACGCTCGGCAGGAGAGCGACCGCAGGTCCGATTTCGAAGTAGTCGACTTTTGAGAAGCGTCCTATCGCTGCGATGAGCATCGAAGGAATCGATCCGATCCGCCTGTTGTAGTCACGTACGCTGCCGTTGAAGAGTCGGCGGGAAGCGTGAAGTTGGTTCTCGGTGGTTACAAGTTCGCGCTGCAGATCAAGGAACCGTTGGCTGGCGAGTAAGTCAGGTAGTCCTCACTGACTGCCATCAGCTGCCGCAATCTTGCGGTCAGCGCGTGTTCGGCATCCTGATGCTTCTCGGCCGGTGCGGTGGCTTTGACGGCGCCCAATCGGGCTTCTGTGACCTCAACGAAGGTGGCTTGTTCATGTTCGGCATAGCCCCGCACCGTCTCGACCAGGTTCGGGATCAGATCGTGGTGGCGGTGTAGTTCCGTCTCCACGTTCGACCATGAGTTGTCGATCAGTTGTCGCTGCGACACGAACCGGTTGAACGACACACGGGCCCAGAGCGTGACGGCGGCGATTGAGGCGCCCACGATCAATAACGTCGTCATGCCCGCCTTTCGCTAGCTGAGCCAGCACACTGAGCTTAGGACACACAGGTCCTGCAGCCGTAGCGTTTATGGCGCTCCGGTCTCGTTGCCGTAGGCGATCATGTCGCCATACTCCGATGTGGACCTCCGTGGATGAGTCGGTTGGCGAGATATCGTCATTGAGGATATGAGTGACGCCACGACCGAGCGCCTGTGCATCCTCACGGTGCATGCCCACCCCGATGACGAAGCCTCAAAGGGCGCTGGCACGATCGCGCGATACAACTCCGAAGGTGTCCGTACTGTCCTGGTGTGCTGTACCGGCGGGGAAGAGGGTGACATCCTCAACCCGGCCATGGATCGGCCCGAAGTGATCGAGAACCTCCAGGCTGTGCGCCGAGCAGAGCTTGATGCCGCCGCCGAGGCGATCGGCTACGACCAGGTCCACATGCTGGGTTACCGCGACTCCGGTATGCCGGAGAGCGATGCCAATTTCCATGAAGACTGCTTCGCCGCGGCTGAGCTGGATGAGGCTGTTGATCGACTGGTGCGGCTGCTGCGACTTGAGCGTCCGCAGGTCATTGTCACCTACCCCGAGGATCAGGGCTCGTACCAGCATCCCGACCATCTCCGGGTGTACGACATCACTCATCCGGCCGTGGACCGTGCCGCGGATGCTGACTACCGCCCGGAGCTCGGTGAGTCCTGGGCCGTTGTCAAGGTCTACTACTCAAGTTGGTCGCGAGCTCGTATTCAGGCTCGCCACGATGCGTTCCTCGAGCACGGGATCGAATCGCCCTACGACGAGCGCTGGTTTGATCGTCCTGACGGCGACCACAAGATCACGTCGCGGGTGAATATCGATGGTTTCATGCATGTTCGCCGTGAAGGTTTGCTTGCCCATGCCACCCAAATTGATCCGGAGTCAACGTTCTGGTTCGGTCTTCCCCATCACGTCGAAGATCGCCTACACCCCTGGGACGACTATCGCCTCGCCCGTGGGCCTGAGTGGGCTGGTTCCTCTGAAGATGACCTGTTCGCTGGGATCCGCGAACGAGCTGGCGCTTCAGGATGAGTCAGTTCCTGAGTGAGGAGTGGTTCGCCGAAGCCACTGCAACGTTGGCGGCGCTTCCTTCAACAGGTAATGCCTCGGCAGTTCTCCAGTACGCAATAGCCGGGGGTCCAGACGGCAAGGTCACCTGCCATGCTGTCATTGAGGGCGGGGTGGTCACAGGGATTGCACCCGGCAAGGCCGACTCTCCCGATGTGGTGGCAACGCTCACGTTCGACGAGGCGCTTGCTGTCCTCAATGGAGCGCACAGCACTGACGCATCCTTCATGCGCGGAGCGGTGAAGATCGAGGGCGACCATGTCGCATGGCTCCTCGAGTTACGTGATGTGCGGGAAGCGGCTTTCGCTGCGCTCGCACCGATTACCAACGCCTGACGACACCGGTTCAGCTCCGAGACTGCTGGAGTTCTCGGATCACCGCATAGCCAATCGTGGTGACGCCGGCGCGAGCGAGTCGATCTGGGAGCCCTCGATCGGTCAAGACATCGAGATCGTCGATGCGGCCGGTGGCCGTCGGGTCGATGGCGCGAAGTTCCTCGGCTGCAAGGGCGGGTTCGAACGCGATCTCGGTGACCCCCGCGCTTGGCGCGGCCAGGTAGGTGTTGAGGGCAGAACGTGACCCGCCGCGCACCAGATGGAATTGGTCAGGCATGAAGATGCCTTCCTCGGATGCCAGGCGGCGGAACGGGAATCCGGCTGCGGATTCGGCGCCCAAGCCTTCGAGTCGTACCGGCAGGTCGGATTCGCAGGCGATGTCGAGGAGCACATCGAAGAACTCGGGCCGCTGTTGCATGGCGCTCATATGTGTGGCTAGGTGGGTGATGTCGAGCCCCCACAGTTGAGCACGCTCGAGTTGAGCACGACATTCGCGTCGAACCTCCTCGGGGTCGGCGTGATCCCACAAGTCGCCGATCGTGCGGGGAAACCCGCCGTCACCGTCAAGCAGGCTCGGCGCATGCGTGAGCGGCCCCCATCGGAAACAATCGAGTTCGGCGTTGAGCGTGAGGTGCAGACCAACGTCGTCATTGGCATGGGCACTGTGGTTGAACTGGTCGACGGCGTGGCGCGACCAGGGGCCCGGCATCATCAATGTGGCCGTGGTTGCCGAGCCGTCGCGCATAGCTGTAAGCGTGGCGGCGGTGGCTGCGTGGGTCGAGCCAGCCAGATCGGCGCTAAGGATCAAGAGCGGCTGGTCGTTGGTGAATCCGAGTGCTTCAGCCAATGATTCCACGAAGCGACGCTACTCCAGCGGTACGTCGGGGCCTCCACAAACGCCCCAGAGCCCTACGTCACCCTTGATCGCTGCGTTTTCTGCTTCGGTGAACAGGGCCTCGTAATGGTCGTTCGGGGAGTAGATCATTAGCCCGGCGTAGCCCTGCTGCAGAAGAGCGAGATTGACGAAGAGTTGGTCATCGCTGCGCACGACGTATGCGAGCAGGCGGTCGTATTGGTCTCGAGCTTCCTGGTCCCGAATCAGGGTGACATCGGTGCCCGCAGGAAGAAGAGCCTTCAGATAGTTGCTGGCTTCGGCGCCGTAGCACTGATCAGGCCTCGTCTCCGCCACAGATTCGGGCGTGTCGATGCCGAGGAGTCGGACTCGTTCTCGGGTGCCGTTAATGTCGGCCACGATGGTGTCGCCGTCGACCACACGATCGACGGTGGCGTTGGGAGCCAGGGATTCCTGATCGGGGAGCGTCGCGAGGGGGCCGGAGTCGAGGGCTCCTCCGAGGGCTGTTAACGGGGGCTCGGCTCCATCGGTGCACGACGAGCTAGCCAGGACTAGAGCGAGGAATGCAAGCAGAACGCGTTTCACGGGAACCAGTGTGGGGGACTCGCGTCCAAAAGTGGATCAGGCGGCATCGGGCAGCGGCTCAGTCTCCGGCCCGAGTGCTTCTGAGCGAGCCTTTGCCTGAGCCTCCCTGAGTACCGCACGAGCACTGGCGATGCCAAGTAGCCCCTGCTCACGGATTTTGGGGTTGAGCTTCCACTGGGGGTGGTCTTCGAGGAGAAGAAGCTGGGAGGTCATGTCACTACTATGCAGAAGGGGTGTGACAGTGAGCCTAAAGTTGGGGCCATGACAGCAACGCCCCAATCCCGATACGGCATGACGGTCCCGTTTGGTGGACCGCTCCACGCTCAGCGTGAACGATTTCAGGCACTCGAGGCTGCCGGCTACACGGACCTCTGGTCTGCGGAGGCAATGGGAGAAGATGGCCTCACGCCTCTCGCTTTGGCATCCGTCTGGACGCCGTCGATGCGTCTTGGTACGGCTATCCTCCCCGTCTACACGCGGGGCCCGGCACTCATGGCTCAGTCGATCGCTGCGATGGCTAGCGCCGCTCCCGGCCGGTTCGTCGCCGGTCTTGGTACGTCGTCCAACGTGATCGTCGAACGGTGGAACGGCATCCCCTTCGAGCAGCCCTATAAGCGAATGCGCGACACCGTGCGGTTCCTGCGGGCAGCGCTCTCTGGCGAGAAGGTCACCGAGGAGTACGACACCTTCACCATCAACGGGTTCCGACTCGGTGTAAAGCTCGACGAGCAGGTCCCAATTCTGATTGCGGCCCTGCGCGAAGGAATGTTGCGCCTCGCCGGGCGCGAGGGGGACGGTGCCATCGTTAACTGGCTTTCGGTCGCAGACACCGAGAAGGTCACCGCCATAGTTCGTGAGGAGAACGCTCACGCTGAGGTAGCCGCGCGACTTTTCGTCGCCCCGTCTGAAGATCGTGAAATGGTGCTCGCGTCGGGGAAGTTCGCGATGGCGGCGTACCTGAATGTTCCGGTTTACAAGGCCTTCCATGAGTGGATGGGCCGTACTGATCAACTCGGCGAACATTGGCGACAGTGGGCGGACGGTGATCGCAAGGGAGCTCTCGAAAAGATTCCGGACGCGGTTGTTGACGATCTGATCATCAGCGGCAACGCAGACGAATGCCGAGCACATGTCCAGCGCTATGTCGACGCAGGAATCACCTGCCCTGTGTTATCAGTTATGCCCTTTGGCGACACCAACATCGATGAGGCGATCCGAGATCTCGCTCCGAGTTGGGCCTAACCCGACGATCAGTGGCACTGAGGAAAGATCCCAGAATGAGTTAGTTCGTGGCCATACGGAGGTGATCGGCCAGGTCGTCAAGGCCTGAGTGGGCGTTGAGTCCACTTGTAGACGGCATGACATAGACCGGACGCCCACCAAGGGTCTCCTCCTGCCACCCAGCTATTGCTTTGGGGTTCACGGCGGCCCGCCAGCCGGCGAGGCCGACCATGCAGATTGCCTCAGGCTCAAGCCATGCGCACAGTCGATCGAGGCGGGCGACGCCGTCGGCGTATTCGTCCCGAGAGAGTTCGTCGGCGCGCCGTGTGGCACGTTTAACCAGGTCGGTCATCCCGATCCCATGGTTAGCAAGGGCATGACGAGGATTGCGATCCAGGGTGACGAGGCCGGCTGCGATCGCAGCGGGCCAGAAGCGGTTGCCGGGCCGGCCGAAGCCGACGGCGACGTCAGCGGAGTAGACCGACGGGTTCAAGCCACAGATGAGCAATTTCATGTTGGAACCAACGATGTCGGGCAGCGTGTGAGAACGACGCACGCCCGCAAGCAACAGTGGCGGTTCGTCGCCGCTGCGATCCTCGAAGCTCTCGATCAGAAACCCGGCACCAACCAAGACGTCACGGAAACGATCGGCAGGCCAGAACGAGTAGCCCCGCCCGGGGAACGAGTCGCTGGCATCTGTGTAGACCATGTCGCTATCACCACTGAAGATGATGATCTCGGCTGGTGCATCGAGTTCGAGGACGCGGTGGAGATCAGCGAACGCCATCGGCAGGTCATGACGGTGTAGGTGTTGGTAGACGGCATTTGCGAGAACCCCACCGATCGATGCGGATCGGATGGGTAAGGCCCCCGCTTCACCTCGTATACCGAGCGCTTCGGGCACTCGATCGCCAAGTAGCTCAAGGAAGCCCGCCGTTGGGTCGAGGCCGATGGAACCCTGGGGCAACTCAGCCAAGAAGTAGCCGGGCCCACATCCAATGTCGAGAATCGGACCCTCACCGGGATCACGCGCCATCAAGCGTGCGGCAGCGGAAACATCCTTGCCGACGCGCGCCTTGGTCCACTCACGTGCATTGGCCTCGTAGACCGCCGCGGTAGCGGGGTCCAAGGTCATCTCGACAGAGTCGCCTGTAGCTTCCGCATGCCCGACAGCCACCGTTGGCGATCCCCCGCGCGCCGTTGCTCATACCGAGAGACGTCGGGGTGGGGAAGGATCAAGAAGTCGTCGCTGGCGATCCCTGCGGCAACACAGTCGGCGACGTCCTCTGGTTCAATCATGCCCATTGCTTTCACGACCTCGATGGCCATCTCACCATCGGCCTCGGTCATCGGCGTTCGGACTCCCTGGGGACACAGACACGAGACTCGAACACCTTCATCACCGTGGGTGATCGCAATCCATTCGGCGAGCGCCACTGCGCCGTGTTTAGTTACGGCGTAGGGAGCGGTGCCGAGGTTGGTGAGCAGTCCTGCGGCGGAGGCGGTGATGAGGAAGTGGCCGGAGCCTCGTTCAATCCAGCGAGGAATCATGTGCCGACCCGTGATGACGTGGGCCATGACGTTTACCTGCCAGTTAAACTCCCATGCCTTGTTGTCGAGCTCCAGGCCACCATTGCTGGCGACGCCTGCATTGCCACACCAGAGCTCGATCGGACCCCACTGCGCTTCGGTGCGATTGATCATGGAGAGTTGGGCTTCCTCATCGGTGACGTCGAGGGTCTCGGCCTGAGCACCGATTTCGTGGGCTACCGCGGCGGCACCATCGCCATCGATATCGGCTACAACGACGGTGCCGGCGCCGTCAGCTGCGAATCGTTGAGCCATCGCTCGGCCGATTCCGCTTGCCGCGCCGGTCACCACGACTACGGAGTCCTTGATGTCCATCCTGGGGATGGTATGCGCGAATGCGCAATCCGCGAATCTGGCGCAGCCTTGACGAAGGATGGGGTTCAACGCGCGACTAGGGTTTCGACATGACCGAGACTATCGATGCAGCCAAGCTTGACGAAGCGCTTTCGCTGATCGATCACCAACTCGGCGCCCTTCAGCGTCGCGAGTTCGTGGGCAGCACCGAAATGTCTGACATGCTGCTCGACCTCCGGATGATTCTCACCTTCGTCCCGGCGGAGCCCGCTTCGGTCAACTAAGCAATGCCGGGGATAAACCCGAGCATTATTTCTCAGAGCAAACGGTCTGTCATACGACGGGCTACTCGGCCCATGATAACGCCAGCGACAAGTCCGCCAGCGACATCACTGGCGTGGTGGATACGCACATGGATACGGCTCGTAGCGACGATCGCCCCGAGCGTGTACCAGAGCGGGGCCTTCCCGCGTCGGCTGAGCATCGCGGCAGCAACCATGGCCGCTGACGCATGCCCACTCGGGAAGCTCGACGTCTTTGGCTGACGAAGCCCGTACGGGCGTTCATGTTCCTGAACCGGTCGGGAACGTTTGAACATCGACTTGACCGGGCCGTTGATCAGCCCGGCTTCGATACCGAGGGCCGCGCTGATGGCAATAGCGGTCTTGGGATCATCATCGAAAATGGCCTCGATCACGCCCAGCGTGTGCCAGAGCACCGAGAAGTCGGCGGCTTCTGACGCGGCGTAAAAGAGTCGATCGAGCACAGGGTTGCCTCGAAGCAGATCCCATAGCTCGTCAATACCGTCATCGATGCGATCGATCGCGTCTTTCACAACGTCAGCGTAGAGGGATGTCGCTCAGCTGAGCGGTCGGGTGTGGACGACGATGCGGTTGACGGTCTCGCTCATAGCGCGAGAACTGGACATACGTCTTGAATCGGGCCCACCCGCCTACTCCGCAGCAAATGCCCCAGATCCGGTGAACATGCCGCGGTGCCATCGGCGCGGGGTGGCGATCATTGCTCGGGGATAGTCCTCAAACATCCAGCGAGCGAAGTTGCGCCGTGTCCAACCGTTGGCCCCCGTCAGACGGATCGCGCCGCGGGTGATCATCGGGTGGCCAAGGAGCGGAATCAAGGCGCGAGCCATGCGATCGTCGGAGACCAGTTCACAGCGAACCTCGCGCTCATAGGACTTCTCCGGGTCAGCGGCATGCAGGATTGCCTCGGCCGCAAGTCTGCCGGTGAGGAGCGCTTGACCAATCCCTTCGCCAGTCATTGGATCGGTGACTGCAGCGGCGTCACCCACAAACATGGTCGAGGGTCCAACGAGTGGAACCCGTCCCACTCGAGCGGGGATAGGCCATGCGAGGTGGCGGTCCTCGGGCTCCGCGTCAGGGCCGAGTACGTCGCGAATGTGGGGCCGTTCGAGAAGATCAAGCCATAGTTCGTTCATGGCGCCAACGGCGTTGTCTCCGCCCCGCTGGATCCCGAAGCCAATATTGGCTCGTCCGTCGGCGAGAGGAAATGACCAGGCGTAACCAGGTAGCAGATCCTTCTCAAACCAAATTACGAGTTCTCTTGATGCCCGCGGAGAGACGTTGCGGTAGTACTGGCGAAATGCATGCCACTCACCCCGATAGCCGTCAATGGCGAGGCCGAGGGCTTTGCGGGTTGGTGACCACATCCCGTCAGCGGCGATCACATGACGGGCGACAAAATGTTCGTCATCGCCAACGGTGAGTTCAACGCCGTCGATAGATGCCATGGCATCGCGCAAGGGCGTTGACTCCCGAACGTCGGCACCAGCGCCACGAGCGAGGTCGACAAGAGAGTTATCGAGGTCTTCTCGGCGTGCAACGGCCGCGTGGATGCCAGGTCCTTCGGGTAGCGGGTACCGCATCTCGCGCCCAGAAGGACTTCGGATAACGACATCGTCCACGGGCTGCCAACTCCCGACGGTGGCCGGGGCGAGACCCAACATCTCAAGTTCTCGGAGGGCGAGCGCGGTCAAGCCGTCTCCGCAGCACTTGTCGCGAGGAAAGTTTGCTCGATCGAAGACCGTGACTTCGCGGCCGGCCCGTGCCAGTAGAGTGGCTGCGGCTGCACCGGCTGGCCCGGCGCCGATGATGGCAATATCCACGTGAGCCCTCTTTAGATCAGCGTGCGGCACAGGGCCATCACGGTAACGAGGTTGCCGTCGGGATCGTTGTGGTTGACGTCGTGGTCGTGGACCTCGTCGAGGTGCCGTTGCACGCCACGCCCTCAGGGCGGTAGCGGGCAGTCACATGATCGACTTCGACCCGGCCGTCTTCGTAGGTGCGGGTGCGTTCGGTGGTGACCCGTGTGCATGACACAGATTCGCGTGCCTCGGTCTGTCCGGTTTGTTCGCCGGTCACGTATCGCGTCGAGTAGAGGGAAACCGTGATCGAGTCGGCGGTGACCGTGGGCCAGAGTAGGACTGTGTAGGGCGTGGTGTTCTCGATCTGTAGATCAGGGTGCGGGTGTGACACTGTGGCCTCGCGCCCGTACGGATAGCGGCTGATGTAGATCGAGTGGCTCTGGTATTCGCCGAAGTCGAGTCCGGCGAAGAATGCTGCGTTGAAGAGGGTGGTGGCGTACTGGCTGATGCCTCCGCCGACCGAGGTTTGGAAGGTGCCGTTCATGATCACACCAGCGTCAACGAACCCGTTGGCTCGCGTGCGCACTCCGACGTAGTCGTTGACGGAGAAGATCTCCTCAGGGTGGATGAGGACCCCCTGCGTCAGCTCCGCGATGCGATGAATGTTGGTGACTCGGGTCTGGCCCGGCTTGTAGTAGGTCGTGAACTCGCCAATGAGCTCGGTTACGCCGAGCGATTCGGCCCAGGCGATGCCATGAGCATCAGGGTCTTCGATCGGCCAGACCTCGATGAGATCGTCACCGCCGAGCAGTGCTTCATAGATGGCATCGACGATGGCAGGGTCACAGCAGACACTTCCGGGCGCGCCACCGACAATCAGCACATCGCCGGTGATGCTGATGCGAAACTCGGCGTCCTCACCCCTCTCACCAATACCGAGATAAAGGGTTTCGATCGTGGATTGCACGAGACCGGCATTCAGTTCAATCGTCGGAGCTGCCCTGGTGCCACCGAACACGATCCAAGACCGAACGGCAGCTTCAGGGATGTTGATGATCTCGAACTGGCCTTTCAGACGGACTTGTATTCCATCTGCGGTCATCTCGGTGGCCTGAGCAATGATCTCGTCGGCCCCGCGATCGATGCTTGTCTCGCCGGCGACCGGGACCGCGATCTCAGCCTCAACAGTTTGGTCGTTTGCGGCAGCGAGGACGGCACTTCTGAGCGCTTCCACGTCGACGGTCGCCACTGACTTGGCATCGACCTCGACGAATTCGCCATCAACCAACTCGATGGTGGGACGGCCGAAGTCGAGGGGAAAGACGGCATCGTCGTCTATCCCGAAAAAGGACGCGAGCACGGTGTCGTCGAGGTCGTAGGTGACGTCGTATGACGAGGATGAGAAGAGGGATCCGATCCAGTGAAACGGCTGCCCGAACAGGCCCCCGCGGTCTACGGCATCAGTGAGGGCATCGCCGTAGTCGACGGAAACACCGAGATCCTTGGCAGTACGGGTGAGCGAGAGCCCGGACCACGTGAGAGTCAACTCTCGCTGGTCGAAGCCAGCCTCATCGAGACGCTCGACGGCAACGTCCACGCTGGATCCACCAACCTCGACACCGCCGATCGAGACGTTGTGTGAAATGTCGTCACCCAAGATTTTGTCATCGATGAGCCATCCGACCACGAAGGCCACGGTCAACGCCGTGGCTAATACGAGCGCCTTTCGCATGGCGGCCAAACTAGCGTCCACTGCGATCAGAAAAGCTTCAGGTTGGGTGACTCGATGCCGCGCAGTTCGTCATAGTCGACTTCAACCCAGTCGATGCCGCGATCGGTGGCTAGCACCTTGGCCTGAGGTTTGATCTCTTGAGCGACATAGATGCCTCGAACCGGTCGCAGCAGGGGATCTCGGTTCAGGAAATCGAGATAGCGGGTCAGTTGCTCCACACCATCGATTTCGCCGCGTCGCTTGATTTCCACTGCCACCGCTTTGTCTTCTTCGTCTCGGCACATGAGATCGACGGGGCCGATGTCGGTCGGGTACTCCCGGCGGACAAGCCTCAGTCCTTCGGCGATAAAGGTCGGGTCGTCGGCAAGAAGCATCTGGAGATGTGCTTCGACGCCGTCCTTCTGTAAGCCAGGGTCGGTTCCCATATCGTGAGCGGTATCACTCATGATGTTGTGAAAGGTGATGATGAGGACCTCGCCCTTGGGGCTGGTGACGGTCCATACGCCGGCTTCGGGATCTTCATTGAGTCGGTTGGGGGCATTCATCCAGTTGAGTGGCTTGTAAGCGCCACCATCGGCATGGATCGCGACACAACCGTCGGCTTTCACCATGACAAGGCGAGTGGCGGCGGGAAGATGAGCTTGGAGGCGCCCGTCATAGTCAACGGTGCACTCGGCGACGACGAGGCGCATTAAGGCGACGATAGACGAGCGATCGTGAGACCGCGCGGAGGGATCAGGCGCGGGAGCGCAAGCGTTTCCGTATTATTTCCCGACGCTCTTGGAGTTCGCGGTACGTCAGCGATTCGATCGAGCCGTCAACCCCGAACGCGGCTTTGATTCCACCGGCATCGAACTCGTACTCGTCGGGTTCCATACCGATCTGCGCGGCCAGTTCCATTCCGTGGGTGGTGGCGAAATAGGTGGCTACATGGGAGATCTCGGCGATGAGGTCAAGGTCCGGGGCGAGTCGGGCGATGGCACCGTCGAGGAAGACCATGTTTTTCACGAAGAGCATCAGTTCCTTGGGCATACGAGCGCCGTAACCGAGCAGTGCTTTCACGATTCGTTGAAGCTCGGCCACCAGTTCTTCGGGTTGCATCGTGGTCGGGTCGACCACCTCATCCATGAGGCCGAGGTCCTTCGCGACCTGAGCGAGGTCGGTGTCGCCGGGCAGCGCACCGAGGTCGCGCAGCGCGCCAAGTTGTCCGATGGCATCGTTCATGGTGCCGGCGATGAGCAGCTTTACGAAGGCGAGACGGCGCTTTTCGCTCATCCGGCCAGTGATGCCGAAGTCGAGAAGGGCGGTGAGACCGTCGGGGCGCACGTAGATGTTGCCGCCATGCAAGTCGCCATGGAATACGCCATGAATGAGGGCACCCTCCATGAATCCGATCATGCCCGAGCGAACGACTGCCCGTGCATCGACGTCATGCTCCTCATAGGACTGGAGATCATCGAATCGGAATCCGTCGAGCCGCTCCATCACCAACAACCGGCGGGTCACTAAGTCGGTGTGGGGGCGGGGCACCACGAACTGACGTTGACCGAGTTTCGCGAAGACCTGCGCAACGTCAAGCATGTTGGCGGCTTCGATTCGGAAGTCGAGTTCCTCGCTGATGGTGTGAGCAAAGACTTCGACGAGGGCGGGCGGATTGGCGAGAGATGCCACGGGAATGCGGCCCACCAGCATTGGTGCGAGCCATGCCATGACGGCAAGGTCTTGATGAACGAGCTCGTCGACTGAGGGCCGTTGCACCTTCACCACGACTTGGGTCCCGTCGAGGAGTGTGGCTGCGTGGACCTGGGCGATTGATGCGGCCGCGAGTGGAGCTCGTTCGAAGGTAGCGAAGATGTGCTCCATGGGACGGCCAAGCTCGGCTTCAACGACGGCTCGGACCTTGTCGAAGGTTTCGGGCGGAACCTGGTCGCGGCACCTGATGAACTCGGCGACGAGCTCCGGCGGGAAAATGCCTTCGCCACTCGAGATGATCTGGCCGAGCTTGATGTAGGTCGGACCAAGAGTCTCAGCAGCCTCGCGCATCCGGCGGCTGAGGTCGGCGGTGGACTCACTGCCACCCTTGCGTCGACCTGTCAGGAACCAGGAAATGATGCCGACGCCGAAGTGGCGGACAACCTTCAGCGCGCGTTGGCCGGGAAACCGCCGCGACGGAGCGATCAAGGCTGGCAGTCGGCGGCGAGTCGCAGCTCGAAGAGCCGGTACGCCTGCGTACCAGGCGAGTTCGTCGGGCACGATGGTCCATGGCTCATCATTGGTGAAGACGCCGAGTTCGTAGTCGTCGGCACGTTCGGCGGGGGAACCGTTCACTCTGCCAGTCTGGCTGGTCGGAGGGGTGAGACCAACAAGTGTGACGACTACCTTGCCGCTATGACTCTCGACGATCAGCCCTCAAACGTGGTGAGAGCAGCCAACACCGACTCAGCCAGTTCAGGCCGGCACACGATGAGATCAGGTAAGTAGACGTCGTCTTGGTTGTAGAGCAACTCTGAACCGTCGAGGCGGCTCACGTGGCAACCAGCAGCAGCGGCGACAGCGACTGGTGCGCACGAATCCCACTCGTATTGTCCGCCACTATGAACATAGATCTCACACTCGCCGCGCACGACGGCCATGGCCTTTGCACCGGCTGATCCCATCTGGACCAGATCAGCACCGATGAGGTCCGCGACATGGGTTGCCGCTGCGGGCGGGCGGCTTCGAGACACGATCATGCGCGCGGGAGTCGTTCCGGTCGGAGCGAGGATAGGTACGTCAGCGGTTGAGAGCACAAGGCCCAACCCAGGCAACGCGACAGCGCCAGCGACCGGTCGGTTGTCGGTGACCAGGGCTACGTGTACGGCCCAATCAGTGCGAGGCACCTCGGAGTACTCACGGGTGCCGTCAAGCGGATCAACGATCCAGGTGCGCTGGGCGTGGAGACGAGCCTTGTCGTCCTTGCCTTCCTCGCTGAGGATCGCATCACCGGGGCGGGCCTCCGTTAGTTCTTGCATCAAGAGTTCGTGAGCCTGTCGGTCACCTTCGGCTTTGAGCACAGCGGGCGCAGCGTCGTCAGCAGCGAGACGGGCCCGTAGCTCAAGCAGTAGCGCACCGGCCTGTTCGGCCAAGGCTGCGGCGAGTTGGTGATCATCGGTGGGGTGCACGGCACGTACCGTAGCCCCCTGAGTGGTCTATTTGATTTCCCACAGTCGAGCCAGCAGTTGCCGGCCACGATCGTTCATGTCCTCGCCGTTTTCGCCGATGCCTCACGTCCGCGGTAGCGCCGATTGGCATGGATCGCCGATGGGCGAGTTGGCGTCTTGGTATCACTGGGAATGGAAGTGGTCGAAGCGTTCCCAGTGGCGATCGATTTGTACATTGCAGACCACTTGCATGTGACGTTCACGCGCC
Organism: Acidimicrobiaceae bacterium; assembly: GCA_018699415.1. GTDB lineage: Bacteria > Actinomycetota > Acidimicrobiia > Acidimicrobiales > Aldehydirespiratoraceae > JAACCU01. The sequence continues at coordinate 1,994 of JABIQM010000240.1, read as the reverse complement.
TTGAACGTGACCCGTTCATCGCGCGACTCCATCAGCGAGGCTGACAAAGGTGCGAGGAATCGCTGTTTGGGCTGGGAATGAAAGAATGCAGCAGTCCCTGAAGTAAACGCTGCCACTAGGCGCGCGAGACCGGCTTGTATTTGATGCGCTGCGGTCGCATGGCGTCAACGCCATGTTCGCGCTTTCGATAGTCGGCATAGTCGGTGAAGTTGCCCTCGAACCAGCGCACCTGCGAGTCGCCTTCGAAAGCGAGGATGTGGGTGGCCACGCGGTCCAGGAACCAGCGATCGTGGCTGACGATCACTGCGCAACCGGCGTACGACTCCACGGCATCTTCAAGCGCACGCAAGGTGTCGACATCGAGGTCATTGGTCGGCTCATCAAGGAGGAGTACGTTTGCGCCCTCCTTTAGAACCTTGGCAAGGTGCACGCGGTTGCGTTCGCCACCGGAGAGCTTCCCGACCTTCTTCTGCTGATCGGATCCGCGAAAGTTGAACGATGCTACGTACGCGCGGCCATGGATCTCGCGGCCCCCGACGGTCAGGTTGTCGACGCCGCCGGTGATTTCTTCGTAGACCGTCTTGTCAGGGTCGAGCGTTCGGTCCTGGTCGACGTAGCCGAGTTGAACAGTCGAACCGACGCGAAGGTTGCCAGAGTCGGGTGCCGCCTCGGCATCGTTGGTGCCCTCGGCCGCGTCGATGATCATTTTGAACAGCGTCGACTTGCCCGCTCCATTGGCGCCGATCACGCCAACGATGCCGGCCGGTGGCAGGCTAAAGGACAGGTCATCAACTAGGAGCTTCTCGCCGAAGCCTTTGCTGAGATGCTCGGCTTCGATGACGACATCCCCGAGACGCTTGTCTGAGGGGATCAGGATCTCGAGTTCCTGATTGCGGCCCTCGGCAGCCTTCTGTTCCTCAAGTAGCTTGTCGTACTGTTGGAGGCGAGCCTTGCCTTTGGCTTGCCGGGCTTTTGGCGCCATACGAACCCATTCCAACTCGCGCTTGAGTGTTCGTACGCGCTTGTCGTCGTCCTTTTGCTCCTGGTCGTAGCGCGCTTCTTTCTGCTCGAGAAATCCCGAGTAGTTACCCTCGAAGGGCATGCCTCTGCCGCGGTCGAGTTCGAGGATCCAGCCTGCGACGTTGTCGAGGAAGTAGCGATCATGGGTGATCGCAACGACGGTGCCGGCGTAGTCCTGCAGTGTGCGTTCGAGCCAGGCAACGGATTCGGCATCGAGATGGTTGGTGGGCTCGTCGAGTAGTAGGAGGTCGGGTTTCGACAGCAGTAGTCGGGCCAGCGCCACTCGGCGGCTCTCGCCACCAGAGAGGTTGTTGACTGGAGTGTTGCCGGGCGGCGTGCGAAGCGCATCCATAGCGATCTCGACATTGCGTTGGAGGTCCCATGCGCCGAGTGCCTCGATCTTCGATTCGATGCTGGCCTGCCTGGCGCCGAGCTTCTCGTAGTCGGCATCTGGGTCGGACCAACCCGCCATCACCTGGTCATACCCGGCAAGTAACTCGGCAGCCTCGCCAGCGCCGTCCATCACATTGCCAAGGACATCCTTGTCAAGATCGAGATGCGGTTCTTGTTCGAGCATTCCGACAGTGAAGCCATCAGTGAGGCGGGCTTCTCCGGAGAACTCCTGGTCGATGCCAGCCATGATCTTGAGCAGCGTTGACTTGCCAGCGCCGTTGGGCCCAAGCACGCCGATCTTTGCTCCTGGATAGAACGCGAGGGTGATGTCTTTGAGCACGTCGCGGTCTGGTGGGATGAAACGGCCGACCTTGTGCATGGTGAAGATGAACTGCGCTGCCATGGCGATGAAGGCTAGGGGGTCTATCCGTCGGAAAACGGCGAACGCCCCGGCACATGGCTGGGGCGTTCGATCAGTGTTCGTTGCGAACGAGGCGTTGGGTCAGCGACGCCTCGTTGCGGCTTTCTTGGCGGGTGTCTTCTTGGTGGCTTTTTTTGTTGCGGCTTTCTTGGCGGGTGTC
>JABIQM010000065.1 GCA_018699415.1 Acidimicrobiaceae bacterium | reverse complement strand
CATCCCCCTCAATGCTGGCTGCATGGTGCCGCTCGATGTCGTGCTGCCCGATGAATCCATGATCAACCCGAGCTATCCGGCGGCGGTGATTGCTGGCAACGTTGAGACGAGCCAACTCGTGGTCGACACGCTTTTCGGTGCTCTCGGGGTGATGGGAGCGGCGCAAGGCTCGATGAACAACTTCATCTGGGGCAACGACGTCTACCAGTATTACGAGACGATCTGTGGTGGTGCGGGGGCAACGCCCAACGCCGATGGTTGTAGTGCGGTTCACACCCATATGACCAATTCCCGACTGACTGATCCTGAGGTTTTGGAGTGGCGATACCCCGTGCACCTCGAGACGTTCCATGTGCGTGACGGCTCGGGTGGCGACGGTGAACACGTGGGCGGTGATGGGGTCGTACGGCGCATGCGGTTCGATGAGACGATGGAGGTCAACATCTTGTCCAGTCGCCGTCGCGTCCCGCCCTACGGAATGGCAGGTGGGGAGCCTGGTGCCAGCGGGGTCAACAGCGTCATTCGCGTGAACGGCGGCGTCACTCGACTCGGTGGGGCGGATAGCACGATCGTCGAACCAGGTGATTGCATCGAGATCGAAACGCCGGGTGGTGGTGGCTGGGGAGTGCCGACCAGCGAGGCGTAAACGGATGCAGCGCTCTCTGCGTGCATCTAACAGCCATCCGTCGAACGTAGGCAAGGTGTGACTTCCTTTCCAACGAATCGCGGCTTGGTTTTAGTGACCGGTGCATCCGGTTATGTCGGGGGTCGGCTTGTCGGCCAACTTCTCGATGCCGGATATCAGGTGCGGTGCCTCGCTCGCACACCCGAGAAACTTGATCGCTCCCCATGGAGGGCGAAGGTCGAGGTCGTCGAGGGCGATGTCGAGGGTGATCTCGGGAGCGCCGTTGACGGGGTGGATTTCGTCTACTACTTGATCCATAACATTGGTGATGGCGTCCAATGGGAAGAGCGGGAAGCCGCCGGCGCTGCAAACTTGCGCGACGCTGCCACCGCCGCCGGTGTGAAACGAATTGTCTACCTCGGTGGGTTGGGCGATAGCACCAGTGATGAACTGTCGGTCCATCTTGAAAGCCGCCACAACGTAGGACGCGTACTCGCAGACGGCCCAGTGCCGGTCACGGAGTTGCGAGCTGCGGTCATTATTGGAGCTGGCAGCGCCAGCTTCGAGATGTTGCGATATCTGGTCGAGGTCTTACCCATGATGGTGACACCTAAGTGGGTCGATACTCGTTGCCAGCCGATCGGAATCCGCGACGTGATCCGCTATCTCGTTGAGGTCCTCGATGTCGAAGAGACAGCAAATCGCGTGTTGGAGATTGGCGGGCCTGATGTCTTGACCTATCGCCAGATGATGGCCGTCTACGCGCAGGAAGCTGGTCTGCGGAGGCGCCTCATAATTCCTGTTCCTGTCCTGACACCGCGCTTGTCGTCGCATTGGGTAGGGCTTGTTACCCCATTGCCGAGATCGTTGGCTCGACCGCTCGTCAGTAGTCTTGTGAACGAGGTTGTCGTCAACGAGCCTGCCATTTTGACGTTGTGCCCGATCGAACGGATGCCCTACGCCGTCGCTGTCCGTCGAGCCCTCGACCGAACGCTTGTCCACGATGTATCAACACGCTGGACCGGCGCGCAGAGTGTGGCGCTCGCTGGACCGTTGCCCACTGACCCAGGTTGGTCTGGTGGGGCTGTGGTCCATGATCGTCGTGATCGGTTCGTCGACGCGACAGAAGAAGCCGTCCATCAGGCGCTTCGCCGAGTTGGCGGTCAGCGCGGCTGGTACGGCAGCGATTGGCTTTGGTCGATTCGCGGCTTTCTCGACAAGATCATTGGAGGTCCTGGAATGCGACGGGGCCGTCGCGATCCCGATGACCTCCATGTCGGTGATCCCGTCGACTTTTGGCGGGTCGAGGCAATCGAACCCAATGAACTGCTTCGGCTGCGTGCCGAAATGCGTTTGCCTGGGGTGGCATCACTTGAGTGGCGGATCGAGCCGGCCCCTGACTCCGAGGGTGGACCCCGTTGCCGTGTATATCAGACGGCCACGTTCGTGCCCCGAGGTTTGTGGGGACGCCTGTACTGGTACGCGGTGGCGCCGTTCCACTACATCGTGTTCCCGCGTCTGCTGGATGGAATCGCTGCTGACGCTGAATCTGTGTCGTCGTCGACGACGGCTACTCCAAAGTGATCAACCGAGTGAAGGACCGAGTGGTCGGTTCGACCACAGATCTGTTCTCGCACGGACCACAACCGCTCGAACACACGCTGAACTACGCCGGTGATCCGGGAATATTGGGGCCAGGGTCGGTCTCTTGGCGCGTGGTGGGCGACGCTTCGGCCTTTGTGGCCGGCATCCGAGCTTTGCTGGTGCAGACCGCTCACCCAGAAGTAGTAGCGGGAGTTGAGAATCACTCCCGGTATCGCAGCGATCCGCTGGGTCGTCTGACACGGACGTCGGCCTATGTCACCGCAACCACCTACGGAGCGGGGCCGGAGGTGGCTGCTTCGGTGGCATTGGTGCGAAACGCTCATCTCGAGGTGAAGGGGCATTCGGTACGTGGAAAGGCATATAGCGCCGAGAACCCTGCGATGACTGCGTGGGTACACAACGTTCTCACTGACTCGTTCCTCACCGCCTACCAGTCGTATGGCCGGGATGCTCTGAGCCCGCAAGAGGCCGATCAGTTCGTTCTTGAACAAACCAGAATCGGGGCTCTTCTTGACGCATCGCCGCTTCCGACTGATGCGACGTCGCTTCGCTCGTGGGTCTGCGACCATGCCGCCATCGCTTCGTCGGCTGCGCAGCGAGACTCCATCCAGTTTCTCCGAAATCCTCCGCTTCCTCCGCAGGTGAAGGTCGGATACCGATTGTTGTTGAAGGCTGCTATAGCAACCGTGCCGCCAGGGATCGCAACGGTAGTGGGGGTTCAGTCGGGCCATCTCGATGGAACAGTCGGTGCGGCGACCGTGCGAGCGTTGCGTTGGGCTCTTGGGTCTTCGCCTGCCTGGCATGTTGCGCTTGTTCGGTCAGGGGCTCCCGTTCCCGACGGTATGTTTCGCCAAACAGTGTTGGTCGACTCATAGTGCCGTTTGGGTTGAGTCGTGAACTGCCCATGCGCACCAGCGGCCAGGTACGAATAGGTGTCGGCGATCGATACGTCACCGCTTGGAACGAGCGAGTTGGATCTTCGATGGTGTTGCCACCCCCGGCAAGTACAGAATTCGACGGTGAGGGCGACTCCTGGCCGAGTTAGCCGCGGCGTACGGTGGCGAGAACGGTTCGCTCGCGGGTCAGTGAGAACAGGCCGGCGGCACCGACGATCCCTGACCCGATCAGACTTAGCGCATCGGGGATATCACCAAACACGATGATCTGCAGGATGATGGCGAACAGCAGGATCGAGTAGCGGAAGGGAGCGGTGAAGCTCATGTCTCCGACGCGAACGGCATTTACGCTTGAGATATAACCGACGCTGAGGAAGCCGGACGCGGTCGCCAGGTAGATCAGATGTTTGGTTTCGATGGATTCCCAACCCTCAAAGATGGAGACCACACCTCCCATGAGGGTGATGACGAGTCCGGTTCCAAGGGCGATGACCAGGGATGGGATTTCAGCGGAGATCTTCTTGGTTACCAGTTCGCGGATCGTGACGATCACCACCACTGCAAATGCGGCAAGGAACCATGGACTCGAGCCCTCTGAACCTGGCTTGATTACGAACAGAACCCCAACTAAACCGGCAAGGACGGTCGCAACCCGAATCCAGTCAACCTGCTCACGGAGAAGCCGCGCTGCTGCGAACGTGATGGCGAGCGGCACGAGCTGCAACACAGCTGTCATGTCAGCGAGCGCGAGATTGCTGAGACCGAGTAGGAAGAAGCAGGTGCCGACGGCTTCTAGCCCGATGCGAGCGCCCACGCGGCGGTCGCGCAGCATTCGGATCCGCCGATGATCGCCCCTGGCTCGAGCGATGAGGCTGATAAGCGCAACAAGCATCAAGCCTCGAATAAAGACTGCCTGGAACAGCGCGAGGTCTTCGACTGTCTTCTTTACGAAGGCGTCGTTCACGACATAGCCAAGCATGGCAACCGTCATCCACGCCGCGCCTCGGAGGTTCTCTTCGTTGCTCACTCAGGAAGCGTAGGTCGAGCGTTTGAGTGCTAGGTCCGGGAGGCTTCGAACTCTGCCCGATCCTTCCTCGCCCATAGCAACCAGCTGCCGACGCTCAAATCACGTTCGATACACCAAATTCCTGATGGTCCCGCCCTCAGCATGCGATGCTGGACAACATGAGGGTCGACACGCTTTGGTACACGAGGTGTCCGATGCCGACAGCGTCCGGCATAGCGATCGAGCTTGGCTGGCTCGAGGATGAGTTTGCGCCGGACGGAATCGATGTCCGTTCGTTGAGCGAGTCGACGAGCCGCGAGGTACGTGAGTCGCACTTCGATCACAGTCTGGCGAACTCGTTTCGTGAAGGTGGCAACACGCCGCCCATTTGGAGTCGCAGCCGT
>JABIQM010000066.1 GCA_018699415.1 Acidimicrobiaceae bacterium | reverse complement strand
GGTTGCAGCGTGCGCTGATGACGAGTCGCTCGATGGCATGTCGATCACTGTTCTCACCCACGACAGCTTCGTGATCTCTGAGGAAGCTCTCGCCGCCTTCACGGCGCAGACCGGGATCTCGGTGAGTATTCAGACCCTTGGAGATACCGGCACGATGGTGAGTGAGACCATCCTCACCGCCGGTAACCCGTTGGGAGATGTGATGTTCGGCATTGATAACACCTTCCTCCAGCGCGGTCTCGATGCCGACCTGTTCGAGGCGTATGAGTCCACGAATCTCGGCGGCGTGCGTGCCGGGCTGGACCTGGATCCAGAGCATCGTGTGACGCCGATCGACTTCGGCGATGTCTGTGTGAACTATTGGATCGATGCTGTGCCTCACGGTATTCCGACATCGCTGAAGGATCTGACGGATCCAGCCAACGCCGGCCAATTGGTGGTGGAGAGCCCGGAGACGTCCTCCCCAGGACTCGCCTTCCTGCTTGCCACGATCGCCGCGACTCCCGATTGGGAGCAGTACTGGACTGATCTCGTGGAGAATGGTGTGAGCGTCACGTCCGGCTGGGAAGAGGCGTATTACGGAGAGTTCGTGGCCGGTGGCGGTGACCGATCGATGGTCGTCTCGTATGCATCAAGCCCAGCGGCCGAGGTGTTCTTTGCCGTTGAACCGATGGATGCGCCGCCCACAGGCGTTCTCCTTGACTCCTGCTTTCGCCAGATTGAGTTCGCAGGCGTGTTGGCCGGTGCGCAGAACACGGCCGGTGCGGGTGCGTTCATCGACTTTCTCCTGACTCCGACGTTCCAGGAAGAGATCCCGCTGAGCATGTTCGTGTTCCCCGCGCTCGAGGCGGCCAAACTGCCTCAGGAGTTCTTGGATCACGCTCAACTCGCCGACAGTCCACACCTGCTCGATCCCGCGGAGATCGAAGCGAACCGTGACACATGGGTCGACCGTTGGGTCGAGATCGTGCTCCGCTGATGGTCACCGTCATGAGTCGGCTCACCCGATGGGTGACCGTGCTCGTGCCCGGCGCGTTCCTCGCGCTGTTTTTCATCTACCCGGTCGTCAGCGTGCTTGGGCGCGGTCTTGGCCGCGATGGACTCGACGCATTTGGCGACCTTGCATCGTCAGGCCGGATTCGCGACACCATCTGGTTCACCGTGTGGCAGGCGGTGGTGTCGACGGCAATCACCGTTGCGGTGGCGCTACCGGCAGCCGGGATCGTTGCTCGGCTTTCCGGTCGTCGACAGCGGCTGGTTCGGGCGTTGGTCACCGTGCCGTTTGTGCTTCCGACCGTGGTGGTAGCTGGAGCATTTGAGGGTCTCTTTGATCGTTTCGGGCTCGACAGCGGCGCAATTCGACTTCGTCATACGATCTGGGCGGTCCTTGTGGCCCACGTCTTCTTCAACTACGCGGTCATCGTTCGAGCCGTCGGTTCGTATTGGTCCGGACTCGACGGGAGACTAGAAGACCAGGCTCGCATTCTTGGTGCGAGTCGCTGGCAGACCTTTCGAGAGATCACGCTGCCTCGTTTGCGGCCGGCGCTACTCGCCTCGTCTGCCATCGTGTTTCTTTTCTCCTTCACGAGTTTTGGCGTGGTGTTGATTCTCGGCGGCCCTCGACGAGCGACGATCGAGACGGAGATCTATCGGTTCGCGGTCACCCGCTCTGACCTCTCATCAGCGGCGGCGATGGCGGTGGTGCAACTCGTCGCCGTACTCGCGCTCATCATGGTCACGACGCGGCTCGAACGTCGACGGCCCGTAACCGTCGTCCAGCCTCAGCGGGCTTCGCTGGCCGTCACGCGGCGATGGCTGGGGGCGAACGTTCTTGTTGCGATGCTGCTACTCGGAGCACCGATCGGTACACTGATCGAACGCTCGGTCTCCGTCGGCGACCGCTACGGCCTCGACAACTATCGGGCGCTAGGGGAGCGAGTCCAGCAACTCCCGGCACCGGCCACAACGGCGCTGTGGAACTCGTTGGTGTTCGCCGTGGTGGCAACGTCCATCGCTGCGGCCGTTGGGATGCTCGCCTCGGTTGTGGTCGTACACGGCACCCGCTGGTTGCGTCACATCTTCGACCTTGGGCTTACCCTGCCCCTCGGGACGTCGGCGGTAACGATTGGCTTCGGCATTCTCATCGCCCTCGACGAGCCGCCGCTTGATCTGCGCACCTCATGGTGGATCGTGCCCATTGCTCATGCTCTTGTCGGGATCCCGTTCGTCGTCCGGTCGGTCGTGCCCGTACTTCGCGCCATCGACCCTTCCCTTCGCGAGGCGGCGGCGGTGCTCGGCGCCGCTCCCGGCCGTGTGCGTCGCGAGATCGATGTCCCGATCGGTATGCGGGGCCTCGTTGTCGGTGCCGGTTTCGCGTTCGCCGTCTCGCTAGGCGAGTTCGGCGCCACCTCGTTCATCCCCCGCCGCGCCGACTTACTCACCGCGCCGGTCGCCCTCTTCCGCCTCCTTGGCACGCCTGGCGAACAACTCCGCGGGCAAGCAATGGCCCTCGCCGTCATCATCATGGTGATGGTGGCGACGGCAGTGCTTCTGATCGAGTCGGCTCGGTCGTCGAACGATGGGTCAATCTGATGCTTGAGATCCAGGACCTTGTCATCCGCTATGGCGATGTCGAGGCCGTGTCTGGGTTGTCGCTTCGTGTCGCCGCCGATGAGACCGTGGCGCTGCTCGGACCGAGCGGATGTGGGAAGTCGACGCTTCTGCGAGCCATTGCCGGGCTCGAACCCGTCGCCGCCGGTGCTGTCCTTTTGGATGGTGTGAATCTGGTCGACCGAGCACCGCACGAACGTGGTGTCGGGATGATGTTTCAGCATCACGCTCTCTTCCCTCATCGAGACGTCGCGGCCAACATCGAGTTCGGGCTCCGCATGGCCGGGATCGATGAGGTCAACCGCCGCCGGCGGACTTCCGAGTTGCTCGAACTCGTTGATCTCGCCGGCTATGAACGGCGCGACATTGCCACGCTCTCGGGGGGAGAGGCTCAACGGGTGGCGCTGGCTCGGTCGTTGGCTCCGAACCCGCGGGTCCTGCTGCTCGATGAGCCGTTCGGTTCGCTCGACCGGTCCTTACGCGACCGACTGGTTGAAGAACTCCCGCCCTTGTTGCGGATAGCTGGCGTTGCCGCCATACACGTCACCCATGACCATGCCGAAGCATTTGGTGTGGGCGACCGCATTGCGGTCATGACCGATGGCGAGCTGGCGCAGGCTGGAACACCAGAGGACGTCTGGAGTCAGCCGGCCTCAGCCGCGGTTGCACGCTTCTTCGGTCACCGCAACATCATCGACGATGGTGAGAACACGCGATTGATTCGTTCCGACGCAGCCTCGATCGATCCCTCGGGGGAACTTGAGGCTGTTGTCGTTCGAGTTCGATTCTGCGATGGGGCGTTCGTTGTCCGTTTCCGGACGGGCTCGGGGACCGAGCTTGAGTTCATCCTGGGAGAGCGCGTCGACGTCGGCGCTGCGGTCCGATTGAGGCTCGACCCTGACCGACAGATCCCGCTGACGTAGCGCTCTGCGCAGTCAGACCTCGCGGCGCATCGGTACGTGGGGGATGCCATCCTCGACGAACTCCTCACCATCGACCATGAATCCGAGATCTTGGTACCAGGTGACCAGATACGACTGAGCGTCGAGCACCCAAGGACCCTCGCTGTGCTCGACCGTATAGTCGACAAGCGCCCCCGCTAGGCCGTTGTTGCGGGCATTGACGCGGGTGACGACACGACCGATCCTGCGAGCATCGCCGTCGTCGAGAAGGCGAAGGTAGCCACGCACCCCCACATTGTCGTCGATGGAAATATGGCGGGTGCCGGACTCTTGGTCTCGGTCGTCAAGTTCGGGGTACGCACACTCCTGTTCGACGACGAATACGTCGACGCGTAGCCGCAAAATGGCATAGAGCTGGTCGGTTGAAAGACGGCTGAATTCCCGATCGCGAATCTTCACCTCGGCGAACCTAGTGTGGACTGATGGCGACAGTGCTGAATGGTTCCATCGAGCTGTACTACGAGACGTTCGGTAACCCGTCAGATCCCACCATCATTTGCATCCCCGGCATGGGCAGTCAGCTCCTCATCTATGACGAAGGTTTCTGCCTGGCGCTAGTCGATCGGGGCTTTCACACCATCCGCATGGACAATCGCGACTCTGGGCTGTCGTCGGCCACCGTCGAATCCGACGAGTACACGCTCGATGACATGGCTGACGACGTTCTTGCAATCTTGGATGACGCTGAAGTCGAAGATGCAATCGTCTTTGGCATCTCGCTGGGTGGAATGGTGTCGCAGGCGTTCGCTATCAAGTATCCGGCTCGGACTCGAGCTCTCGTGTCGGCGATGTCGGCGACCGGAGAGCCTGGTATCGGCTTCGGCAGCGCCGAGGTCATCGAGGCACTGCTGCTCCCTGACGAAGCTACTGCTGAAGCCCAAATCGAGGCTGACCTTCGAGTCCGGAAGCTGTGGTCCAATCCAGACTGGTACGACGAGGAACCTCTTCGAGCCTACTTCATCGCCTGCTCTGAGCGTTCACGCGTCGTTGGTGGGGGACTACGACAGTTTGCCGCTGTCTCCCGCAGCGCGGATCGGGTCGCGGCACTGCGAGCGCTCGACGTGCCGACACTGGTCATCCATGGTGAAAGTGACACTCTCATCACTGCCGAGGCCGGGCGCCGCACCGCCGAGCTCATCCCCGGCGCCACGTACCTCGAGATTGAAGAAATGTCGCACGACTTCGTGTATCAAGTGTGGCCAGCGTTCGTCGAAGCAATGACGTCGCTGGCCGCTCGTACATTCAGCTAGAACTAGCCGACTCCATTAGAAAAGGAAGCTCCGTGGGACCGCTTCAAGGTGTAACGATTATCGAACTCGCTGGAATTGGCCCTGGGCCGTTCTGCGCCATGATGCTGAGCGACATGGGCGCCGACGTGATCCGTGTGGACCGTGCCGGTGCGGTGCGTGGTGGCGATCCGAACGTTCCACCGATCGATGTGTTGGGACGCGGCCGACGCTCCATCGGGATTGATCTCAAATCGCCCGATGGTCGCGAGACGCTGATGCGTCTTGTCGACAAGGCCGACGGTCTCACCGAGGGCTTCCGACCCGGCGTCACCGAGCGTCTTGGACTCGGACCCGACGAGTGCATGGCCAGAAACTCTGCGCTTGTCTATGGCCGCATGACCGGCTGGGGTCAGACCGGTCCGTACGCCCTGACGGCCGGTCACGACATCAACTACATAGCGCTGGCAGGTGCCCTTGAGCCGATCGGTCGCCGCGGCGAAGCGCCGGTGCCACCCCTGAACCTGGTCGGTGATTTTGGTGGCGGCGGCATGTATCTCGCATTCGGTATGGTCTGCGCCATTCTTGAGGCTCGCTCATCGGGTCAAGGACAGGTGGTAGATGCCGCCATGGTCGATGGTGCCGCATCGCTCATGGGCTTCTTTCATGGGTTTCGCGCCATGGGTATATGGAACGATGATCGAGGCACCAACATGCTCGACACCGGTGCCCCCTACTACGACGTGTACGAGACCAGCGATGGCAAGTATGTCTCCATTGGTTCGATTGAGCCACAGTTCTACGCCGAACTCCGTGAGAAGTTGGGCCTCGACGACGCCAAGTGGGACGCCCAGCAAACCCGCGCCGACTGGCCGGATCGCAAAGCTGACCTGGCGGAGATCTTCATGATGAAGACTCGCGAAGAGTGGTGCGAGCTCATCGAAGGATCAGACGTATGTTTCGCTCCAGTTCTGTCGATCGAAGAGGCACCCAAGCATCCGCACAATGTGGCCCGGGGGACGTTCACCGAGGTTGCCGGCGTCACCCAGCCGGGCCCGGCCCCGCGGTTCAGCCGCACCGAGGCGAAGATCCAGGGGCCCGCCGCTCACGCCGGCCAACACAGCGACGAACTCCTCGCCGAGTTCGGGTTCGACGATGCAGAGATTGCATCCCTGCGTGACTCAGGGGCTGTTGCGTAACGATGAGCACTGCGGTGTTTGTCCACGCTCACCCTGACGACGAGGCCATCGCCACGGCCGGCGCCATGATGCAGGGCGTCGAGCTTGGGCATCGCGTCGTTGTGGTGTGTGCCACCGATGGAGCGGTTGGCGAAGCGAACGAGAGCAAGATCCCCGATGGTCTGACGCTTGGCGACGTTCGCACAGCGGAGATGCACGCCGCGGCCGAAATCATGGGCCTGGATCGGGTGGTGTTCCTTGGCTACCGCGACAGCGGCATGAACGGAGAGCCAACCAACGACGATCCGGAGTGCTTCTGGCAAGCCGATGTCGAGGAAGCGGCCAAACGACTGGCCGCGATTCTGCGAGACGAATCGGCGGGACTGCTCACCATCTATGACGAAATCGGCGGCTATCACCATCCCGACCACATTCAGGTTCACAGAGTTGGCCTTCGCGCCGCGGAGTTGGCAGGCACGCGCATTGTCTTCGAATCCACGATGAATCGCGAACAAATGCAGTCATTTGCTGACGACCCGGCATTTGGCGATCTCGACATGTCTGAGGAGGACCGCGAGGCCGCACGAGATGAGTTCCGTGACCAGGAACTCGGCACACCGGCAGCCAAGATCTCACATGCTGTCGATGCCACACCGTGGATCAGCCGGAAGCGAGCCGCGATGGCGGCTCACCATTCGCAGATCGACGAGGACACGTTCTTCCTCATGCTTCCAGATGAGGCGTTTGCTACCGCGTTCGGCACGGAGTGGTTTGTCCGCCGCGGCGCCGCGCACACCGGCGAACCCTACGAGACCGACATCTACGCCGACCTCTAGTTCCGATCCAAACGGCGCAGAATAGCTGGAGCTACATGTCCGTGGCCTCAGCGACCTCGACGCTGCCACCATTGCCGATGACAGGGCAACCCTTGGCGATATCGAGCGCGGCGTCGATCGATCCGGCCTCAATCAGTGAGTAGCCGGTTAACGGGTTGACGCCGCCGCCGTCGCTCACCGATCCGTCGGAATTGATGGTCTTGGCCGCGCCGACTGGATTGCCGCCGTCGAGAAGGCTTCCTCCCATGCTGTCGAACCAGGTGCTCCAGGCAGCCACGAGTTTGTTCATACCTTCCTCGCTCTCGGGCATTCGGTGGCCTCCGTGATAAGCGAGTACGTACTTGGCCATAGTGTTTCTCCATCGGTGATTCGCGCTTGTGTGCCTACCCAACAAACATCAAGGGTGGGAATCGACAGC
>JABIQM010000114.1 GCA_018699415.1 Acidimicrobiaceae bacterium | reverse complement strand
CCTCAACCCCGTCTTCACGGTTGGCAACCAGGTTGCGGAGGCCGTGATCCTCCATCAAGGCTTGAGCAAGGCTGAGGCGCGGGAGCGAGTTCTCGAGACGTTCCGCCTGGTTCGCATTCCCGATCCTGAGCAGCGACTCGATCAGTATCCGCACGAACTGTCGGGTGGCATGCGTCAGCGGGTGATGATCGCTATGGCGCTCTCATGTGATCCCAAGATCCTGATTGCCGATGAGCCGACCACCGCTCTTGATGTCACCATCCAGGCCCAAATTCTGGGTTTGATGCGTGATCTTCGTGAACAGACAGGTGCCGCTGTTCTGATCATCACTCACGACATGGGTGTAGTTGCCGAAGTCGCCGATGAGGTGGTCGTCATGAATCAGTCAAGGCTCGTTGAGCGAGGCTCGGTTTACGACGTTTTTGAGAATCCAGACGAGGACTACACGCGGGCGCTGCTCGCATCGGTGCCTCGGCTCGGGTCCATGGAGGGCACCAACTCGCCAAGTCCGTTCGAGCTTGTGGAGTACGAACGGTGACCGCCGAGGCCCCACTCATCGAGGTGGAAAACCTCACCAAGCACTTCCCGGTCGGAGGCGGTGCTGTTGTGCACGCTGTCGAGAAGGTCTCACTTACAGTGGGCCACCGTGAGACCTTGGCGGTTGTTGGCGAATCCGGTTGCGGAAAATCCACCCTGGCCCATCTGATGATCCGTCTTCTGAAGCCCACAAGCGGCACGATCAATCTTGGCGGCACCGATATCACCTCGATAAGCAATCGAGCGATGCGCGAGCAGCGACGCAAGCTGCAGATCATCTTCCAGGACCCGTTTGCAAGCCTCGATCCTCGTCGACCAGTCGGTAAGGCCGTGGCCGAACCTCTTATCGTGCATGGCATTGCCAAGGACGTCGATGTCGACGAGACAGTGGCAGAACTCTTTGAAAAGGTTGGGCTTACCCGGGACATGGTTCGCCAGTTCCCTCACCAGTTCTCCGGAGGTCAGCGGCAGCGAATTTGCATCGCCAGGGCACTCGCTCTTCAACCGCAGCTTGTAATCGCCGACGAAGCCGTTTCCGCTCTTGACGTGTCGATTCAGGCCCAGGTCATCAATCTGATGATGGAACTTCAGTCAGAAATGGGCCTCAGCTTCCTCTTCATCAGCCACGACCTTGCCGTTGTGGAGCGGGTGAGCCACCGGGTGGCAGTGATGTACCTCGGCCAGATCGTCGAACTCGGGCCACGTGCTGCCATCTTCGAGAACCCGCAGCACTCCTACACGCGACGGCTTCTCGACGCAGTACCGGTCGCTGACCCTCGCATTCGTCGCGACAGGCCACTGATGACCGATGAGATCCCAAGTCCGGTTTGGGCTCCAGGTACAGGCCCGACACACGTAGAACTCGTCGAGCACGACCCTGGGCACTTCGTCGCCGTAGAAGACTAAGTTCAGCTCAGAACAAGACACATAGAGGTCTTGCCCCAGGGGGCTTTAGTCCGCTGCGTTGAGGTGAGCATTGACGGCTTCTCGCCATTGGGTCGCGTGGGTGAGCTGGGGTGAGTGGTAGGCGCCGGCGATCATCACCAGCGAACCGTTTGAGACGGCGGAGGTGAGATTCTCGGCGTGATCGGCATAGGGGTGGTCATACTCGCCTGCAATGACAAGAACCGGCGCGTCGATGTCACCCAGCAAATGATCAATCGGCTGTAGCCCGTCGTCGAAGAGGGCCAGACCCAGGGCTTTGCATGCCATCGGGTCCAACGAGTCGTTTACTTCTCGACGCCTCGCCAGCATCTCCGGCGGGTTGGCGGCCATGATCAGCGCGGTTTCGGCCGACTCCGGCGTACCCATGGGCGTATCAGGCTGGATCGATCGGAAAAACCTCAGCCTCTTTTCATGGATGACCGAGTTAGCGATGTCAAACTTCCATGCGGTGGTGTTAGCGAGAATCATCGAGCGGACCAGGTCGCGTCGAATGAACCCAAAGCGCATGGACACACGACCACCCATCGAGTGACCGAGAAGATGGATCGGCTCGTCAACGACCGTGGGGAGCCACGCAGCCAAGTCGTCAACGATGTGATCGATCGTGTACGACTCCAGGTCACTCGACTTTGACGATCGGCCGTGACCTCGGAGTTCGATGGCGAGCACACGACGATTCGCGGCCAGCGCTGCGATTTGACTGGCAAAATCAAACGCTGAACCTCCGAATCCGTGAACGATCACAAGCGGCGCGCCAGACCCCGAACCCCATTCATCCCACGCGAGATCGAAGGCACCGACGGAGAACCGCTGGCGAAGCTCAAGATCCATTTGCCAGACCGTACCTAACGCGAGGCCTACGGCGCGGCCGAAAGGGGCAACGCCGTGGTGTGCTTCATCTCTTCCATAACGAATACCGTTCGCACGTCATAGAGGTCGACCTTGGAGATCAAACGTTTATAGAAATCGTCGTACGCCTCGATTGATGGCACGACGACCTTCAGCATGTAGTCAATCTCACCGCTGGTGCGATGAGCCTCCATAATTTCTGGGAGTTCGGCCAGCGCCGCGGAGAAGTGCTCCAGCCATGCGGCGCTGTGATCGTTGGTGCGGATCTGGACGATCGCCGTCACCGTCAGTCCGAGCTTTTCTGGGTCGAGTAGAGCCACTCGTTGCCGGATGAGCCCAGATTTTTCGAGGTTCTGAACCCGACGCCAGCACGGTGTCGGGGTGAGGCCAACATGGTCGGCGAGCTCCCGTGCCGTCAACGAGGCGTCGGCTTGAAGCAAAAGCAGTATTTCCCGATCGATTTGGTCCACAATCGAAGATTATGCCAATAAATAGCTGCTAGGGAGGTATTCCATTATCCTTACGAGCAATTTACGGCAAATCTGCGAAATACTTGCGTCGGCAATTTCGTACGATTGACCCATGGCGCTGCCTCGCTTTTTGACCGATCACCCGGAGTCCACTGGGGAGACCTACCGAGAGCACAGTCGTGTCGCGTTCGGGATCTCGCGCCAACTCGCGGGGGCAGCAGGAGCAGCGTTGATTCACGCCGTCCTCCCGGGATTCCACAAGACCACGGCGAGCACTCAAATACATCGTCTCCACCGCTGCCTCGAAGCCGGCGACCGCGAAGCGCTCCTACAGGGGGTCGAGCCTCGACCCGCCGAGCCTGCCCTGGACCAGCCCGCTTGACACTGGGGCCTTATCGCTGGCTCTGACTAGTGTCGGCCCATGACCATCGTCCAGACCGTCACCGGGCCTATCGATAGCAGCCAACTCGGCCGCGTACTCATGCACGAACACCTTGCCGTGGGCTACCCCGGCTGGGAGTCGGCCACGAACGACCAACTCGACGCGGTAGAAATGCTGAAGGTCTGCGTCGATCATCTCGAGGAACTCAAGGACCTCGGCTACTCATCGCTGGTGGATCCCTGTCCGAGCGATCTCGGCCGCGATCCGGAACTTATGGTGGCGGCCGCAGAAGCGACCGGTTTCAACATCATCTGTGCAGTGGGGCTCTATCACGAGGCCGAGGGAAGCAAGCATTGGCACTTTCGTTCTCGATTCGAGGATCTCACTCCAGTTCTCACCGAGTTGTATGTGGACGAGTTGACCAACGGCATCGGCTCGACCGGAATCAAGCCAGGGATTATCAAGGCGGCCACCGGTCCTCATGAGGCCACCGGAT
>JABIQM010000068.1 GCA_018699415.1 Acidimicrobiaceae bacterium | reverse complement strand
GCCTGAGCCTTGACCCGTCAGCTGGAAGTCGAGCAGTACCACGTTCCCCTCGGCATCGAACAAAAGGTTGTCAGCTCGATAGTCCCCATGACACATCGTGTTGTGCCCGCCGTTGAGGCTGGCCAGCAGACCCGGCATTCGCGCTGACCAGCCGGGGCCGACCTGCAGGATTGATGGGTCGAGCGTCATCTCCGCATTGAGCTTCTCCCACCCTTCAGCGAAAACGACCGGCAGCACGGCCGGGTAAATCGGATCGGTGAGCGCCACGATCGATCCGTTCTCGACCAGCTCATCACAGTCGTTCCACCAGGTCGCGTGCCAGCGGGCCAACTCATCAATGGCCCGCTGAGAATCCGCCAGGCTCATACCCTCGTTCTGGTCGACGATCCGAAGATCGCCCATGTCCTCCATGACCTGGACGAACTGGCTGGTCTCTTCATCGACGTCGCCGTAGTACGAGGCCGGCACACGGATCGGCGACTTTGTTGCCAACTCCTTGAAGAATCTGACCTCGCGGATGTACATCCGCAGCATCGTCGAGGTAAACACCGCCTCCTCGGCGAGGGCCGGGAGCTTCACCACAACTGAATCTGGTCCGCCACCCGACAACGACACCCGATAAACGGCGCTGGACACGCCAATGCCTGCACCGATTTGAGCGACCGAGACATCGCCGACGTCAACACCCATGGCCTGCGAAAGCCAATCCGTGGTGACCTCATCGATTGTGGACGGAATGGGAAGGTTCATGCGCTACGCCTCGTCGCTCAGTAGGTGAATCAGGGTTGACGTGTCCCATCGGCCGTGACCTTGGACCTGCAGACGCGCATAGAACTGGTCGATCATCGCGGTTAGCGGCAGTGACGCGCCAACCCGCCCTGCCTCCTCCATAGCGATGCGGAGATCCTTGCGCATCCAGTCAAGGGCAAAACCGTAGTCGAACTTGCCCTCCGCCATCGTCTCGGCACGGTTCTCCATCTGCCACGAACCTGCCGCTCCCTTGGAGATCGTGGCGACCACCTGGCCCACATCGAGTCCAGCGCTCTTCGCAAAGTTCACCGCCTCGCTCAGTCCTTGTAGTAGGCCCGCTATAGCGATCTGATTGACCATCTTGGTGAGTTGACCCGAGCCCGGACCGCCTAGAAGATTGCAGGCTCGCGAATAGGCATCAATCACCGGCGCAGCCCGATCGAAGTCCACTTGATCACCGCCGCACATCACGGTGAGAACGCCATTTTCAGCGCCTGCTTGGCCACCGGAGATCGGCGCGTCGACAAAGCCCACACCTTGCCTCGCCGCTGCTGCATGAACCGCCCGAGCCACATCGGCCGAAGCGGTGGTGTGGTCTACGAGAACAGTGCCCTTCGCCATCGACTCGAGCACGCCATCGACACCGATCGTGACGGCCAACACATCGGGGTCATCACCCACGCAGAGAAACACGAACTCAGCGTCAGCGGCGGCACCCATCGGTGTTTCAGCAGCCGTCGCGCCATGCTCGGCTACCCAGTCCTCCGCTCGAGATGCGGTGCGATTGTAAACGCTGACCTCATGACCGGCAGCAACCAAATGTCCGGCCATGGGATATCCCATGACCCCGAGACCAATGAATGCACATGTCGTCATAACCAGACACGATGGCACAGTTCAGACACCGGTGTCAGACTGCTCTGCTCCGGGCCCAGATCTTGTTCAAATCCCGCACGGGGTACCAGTCTGAGCTATGAGCAGTCGCGTATGGTCAGGTCAAGCCAAGCAATGGCGCTGAGCCCCGCACCGTTTGTTGCCTCCATGATCACTGTGATTCTTCCGTCCGAGCCGTAGCCGGGGAGAATGTCGCCGAACGGACCAATGGTTGCTTCGTAGGCGTCGCCGCCAAGGTCGGAGACCTCGCTTGAACCGCTGTCCAATACTGTCGGGTCACCGTCGCGCCGCACTGTCCAGGTCACCGTGACAGACGCGGACACGACCCCTGACTCTGGGTCCGTGGCGATCACCGAGACAGTCGCGGATTTTGCCCCTGGGATCTTGCACGCCGATTGGCCTCCCAAGTCCTCGTCGATGGATCCCGGGGAGATTCCCACCTGCATTTGGGGCGAGGACAAGTCCGGCGGCGTGGTCGTAGTTGGTGGTGGCGTAGACGTAGTTGGTGGTGGCGTAGACGTAGTTGGTGGTGGCGTAGACGTAGTTGGTGGT